>NZ_VWWG01000197.1:0-10889 GCF_011753085.1 Burkholderia sp. Tr-862 | reverse complement strand
CCGTGCCGGCCGCGGCATCCTCGCCGTCGCGCTCGCCGCTCAGGTCGCGCGCGCCCCAGCGCTGCGCGAGCGCCGCGCACGCCATCAGCTGGATCTGGTGGAACAGCATCAGCGGCAGCACGATCGCGCCGACCGCCTGCGCGGAGAAGATCACCTTCGCCATCGGCACGCCGGCCGCGAGGCTCTTCTTCGACCCGCAGAAGATGATCGTGATCTGGTCGGCCCGGTTGAAGCCGAGCCGCTTGCTGACAACCGTGGTCAGCACCAGCGCGATCACGAGCAGCACGACGTTGACGACCAGCAGGCCGCCGAGCGCGCGCGCCGGAATCTGGTGCCACAGCCCCTGGTTCACGGCCTCGCTGAACGCGACGTAGACGACGAGCAGGATCGAGCCCTGGTCGACGAAGCGCAGCACGCCGCGATTGCGCTCAATCCAGCCGCCGATCACGGGCCGCAGCAGCTGGCCGGCGACGAACGGCACGAGCAGCTGCATCACGATGCTGCCGACGGTACTCCAAGGCGACGCGGCCGCGGCCGACTGCGACGTGATCATCAGCCCGACGAGCGCCGGCGTCACGAAGATCCCGAGCAGGCTCGACGCGGACGCCGCGCACACGGCGGCCGGCACGTTGCCCTTCGCGATCGACGTGAACGCGATCGACGACTGGACCGTCGACGGCAGCGTGCACAGAAAGAGCACGCCGGCATAGAGCGTCGGCGTGACGAGCGGCTGCAGCACGGGTTTCAGCGCGAGGCCGAGCAGCGGAAACAGCGCGAACGTGCTGAGCAGCACGACCGCGTGCAGCCGCCAGTGGGTCGCCCCCGCGACGACGGCTTCGCGCGACAGCTTCGCGCCATGCAGGAAGAACAGCAGGCCGACCGCGATGTTGGTCGCCCAGTTGAACGCATGGGCGGCCGGGCCGCGGCACGGCAAGAGGCTCGCGAGCACGACGGTGCCGACGAGTGCGAGCGTGAAGTTGTCGGGAAGGAAACGGGGACGGGCCATCGGGGAGCTCGATTCGGAAACGGCGGCGCGCATCTCGCGCGCGCGAAGCCGATATTGTCCCGGCTGGTCATTCAATAGACAAATTCATTGTGAGAATCGATTGATGAATCCATTGCATGCGACAGGCCCGCCCGAGGGCGCGCGAACGGGCAGAAGAATGTTCTTCCACGATTGGCCGCGGAAGTGAAAAAACCTAGCAGTAACATGGTGTTACACCGATGCCGGCGACCTAACACTTTTTGGCTCGACACCGTTTCGGACCGCTCATAAATTACTGCTGAAAGGCTTGCGTCAGCCGGAAACACCGGCGGCGAGCGGCAACAGGCAATGAATGATGACGGAACGGGTGAAACTGAAGGTCGGACGATGGGTGGCAGGTGTGCTCGGCACGCTGCTGATGCCGCTTGCGCTCGCACAACCGCCGCACGGCGGTCATGCGTTCGGCGGCCACGGTTTCGGCGGCGGCGACATGCGCGCGTACGGCCAGTCGGCCCCCAGCGCACAGGTCTGGCGTCGGGCGCTGCCCCCGGGCGGTGCCCGTCCCGGCGGCGTGAGCGGCTACGGATCCCGCTGGGGTCTGCGGCCGACGCCGTCTTACGGCCATTACGCCGCGCAGAGCCCATATCGCCCGATCAGCGCCGACTCCCGCCAGATGCCGCGCCCGCAGGGCGGCGGCAACGTGCCGCTGCGTGCCGGCTCGATCCGCGCCGACGTCGCGCGCTACAACGAGGAGCGCGGCGGCCGTCCGATGCCGCCGCCCCGCGCGCAGGAAGAACCTGCCCACTCGCCGTATTACTCCCCGTTCTACCGAAACTGAGCGCCCCGCCCGTTCGCTGAGCGCCGCCGCGCGCTCATCCCTCGCCGGCTGTGATGCGAATTCGCCACAGTCGTGCGCAGATTTCCGCTGATTTTCCCGCCGCATTGCGCTATCTTTCGCGCCCGGCACGGGCGCCATCCCGCGGCCGTCCCGTCGCGCGCCCGCTCCGCGCGGGCCCGCCGCGACGCGTCCGGCCATGTGTCGATTCCGCGAAGTTAATGCCGCCGCTATACCCGCAATAAGTGTGCGCAATTTTGACCGGACAAATGATCCGTAAAGATGGCTGCGCCCCATACGACGCAAGCAATCGGCTCCAAAAAACAACGCTCGCGCCACTTATCGACATTCGACAAAACCTGGAGATCCCATGAAAGCATTCGCTCGCCGTGCGTCGCGCACGTCTGTCAAGCTGATCGCCGCGGCCGCCTGCGTGGCGGCCGCTGCACCCGTCCACGCGCAGTCGAGCGTCTCGCTCTACGGTCAGGTGGACGAATGGATCGGCGCAACCAAGTTCCCGGGCGGCGATCGCGCGTGGAACGTGTCGGGCGGCGGGATGTCGACCTCGTACTGGGGCCTGCACGGTGCGGAGGATCTCGGCGACGGCTACAAGGCGATCTTCACGCTGGAGAGCTTCTTCCGCGCGCAGAATGGCCAGTTCGGCCGCTTCCAGGGCGATACGTTCTTCGCGCGCAACGCGTACGTCGGCGTCAGCTCGCCGTACGGCACGGTGACGGCAGGCCGCCTGACGACGCACCTGTTCCTGTCGACGATCCTGTTCAACCCGTTCTACGACTCGTACACCTTCTCGCCGATGGTGTACCACGTGTTCCTCGGTCTCGGCACGTTCCCGACCTATCCGAGCGACCAGGGCGCGGTCGGCGATTCGGGCTGGAACAACGCGCTGTCGTACACGTCGCCTTCGTTCGGCGGCCTGAATTTCGGGGCGATGTACGCGCTCGGCAACACGGCCGGCGACAACCGCTCGAAGAAGTGGAGCGCGCAGTTCAACTACGCAAACGGCCCGTTCGCCGCGACCGCCGTCTACCAGTACGTGAACTTCAACAACGGCCCGCAGGACCTGAGCTCGCTCGTGACCGGCATGAAGAGCCAGGGCATCGGGCTGGTCGGCGCGACCTACGACCTGAAGTACGTGAAGCTGTTCGGCCAGTACATGTATACGAAGAACGACCAGGTCGCCGGCAGCTGGCACGTGAATACCGCGCAGGGCGGCGTGTCGGTGCCGCTCGGCGTCGGCAACGCGATGGCGTCGTATGCGTATTCGCGCGACGCGGGCGGCCTCGACCAGACGCGCCAGACCTGGGCCGTCGGCTACGACTATCCGCTGTCCAAGCGTACCGACGTCTACGCCGCGTACATGAACGACCACATCAGCGGCCTGTCGAACGGCAACACGTTCGGCGCAGGCATCCGCGCAAAGTTCTGACGAGACGATGGCGGGCGCGAATCCGCAACGCGCGTCCCGCCCGCCAGCTTCCCGCCCCGAAACGGCGCCGCTTTTCGCTGCGCCGTTTTGCCATTGTTGACCTTCTTGTTTCCTTGCCTTTGTTACCCTATCTCGTAATTGCATGATTCCCAGGAATTGCGAGCTAGTTCGATGGATACCCTCGTCAGCATGAATGTGTTTCGCTACGTCGTCGAAGTGGGCAGCTTCGTCGGCGCGGCGGAGCGCATGCAGATGTCGGCTGCGATGGCGAGCAAGCACGTGATGCATCTCGAGCAGCAGCTCGGTGCGCGGCTGCTGCATCGCACGACACGACGCGTCGCGCCGACCGAGGCGGGACGCGAATACTATGAGCGCCTCGTGCAGGCGCTGTCGGAACTCGACGAAGCCGGACAGGCGGTCGGCGCCGCGAGCGTCGTGCCGCAGGGCCGCCTGCGCGTGACGTCGCTGTCCGCGTTCGGATTGCGGCACGTGATGGAGGCCGTCACCGATTATGCGGGCCGGTTCCCGGACGTGACCGTCGACATGACGCTGTCCGATCGCGTGGTCGACCTGATCGAGGAAGGCTATGACGTCGCGGTGCGCGCGGCGCCGAACGGATTGAAATCCTCGTCGCTGGTCGCGCGGCAGATCGCGACCGCGCACATCCTGCTGGTCGCGTCGCCCGAGTATCTCGAGAAGCACGGCACGCCCCAGACGATCGCCGATCTCGCGCACCACAACTACCTGCGGCGCGATTCGAATTCGACGATGCTCGATTCGCTGGTGATCGACGCGGCCGCCGCGTCGCGCGTGAACCTGAACGGCAACCTGATCGTGAATCATCTCGAAGGGCTGCGCGCGGCCGTGCTCGCGGGCGCGGGCATCGCGCTGCTCGGCACCGAGGTGGTCGGCGACGACATCGAATCCGGCCGGCTCGTGCCGGTGCTGCTCGACTCGGTGCCGCCGCACGAGGCGCCGATCTATGCGGTGTATGCGAGCCGCCGCCACGTGTCCGCGAAGGTGCGCTCGTTCGTCGACTTCCTCGCCGGGCGTTTCGAAGGGCAGTCGCTGTGCCCGTCGATCGAATCGCGTCTGCGCGTGCTGCCGATCACGCGGATCAAGCGCGCGGGCTGACCGGCGCTGCCCGCCCGCGGGCGGATATGAAAAAAGCGCGAGCCGTTGCGGTTCGCGCTTTTTCGTTTGGGTCCGACGTGATGCGCGGCGGTGGCGCAACCCGCCGCGTGCGTCAGCGTGCGATGCCGAGCCGTGCCTTCGCGTCGTCGTACTCGCGCTTCATCCGCTCGACCAGCTCGCCGACGCTCGGCAGGTCGTCCATCAGGCCGACGCCCTGGCCGGCACCCCAGATGTCCTTCCACGCCTTCGCCTTGTCGCCGCCGAAATTCATCTTCGTCTTGTCCGATTCCGGCAGCGCGTCCGGATCGAGGCCGGCCTTCTCGATGCTCTCGCGGATGTAGTTGCCGTGCACGCCGGTGAAGAGGTTCGTATAGACGATGTCGGACGATTTCGCGTTGAGGATCGCGTGCTTGTAGTCCTCGACCGCGTGCGCTTCCTGCGTCGCAATGAAGCGCGTGCCCATGTACGCGAAGTCGGCGCCCATCGCCTGCGCGGCGAGGATCGAGCCGCCGTTCGCGATCGCGCCGGACAGCACGATCGGGCCGTCGAACATCCTGCGCACTTCGCCGACGAGCGCGAACGGCGAAGTCGTGCCCGCGTGGCCGCCGGCGCCGGCCGCGACGAGGATCAGCCCGTCGACGCCGGCTTCGAGCGCCTTCTGCGCGTGACGCAGGTTGATCACGTCGTGCAGCACGATGCCGCCGTAGCTGTGCACCGCGTCGACGATCTCGCGCGCCGGCGCGCGCAGGCTCGTGATGAAGATCGGCACCTTGTGGTCGACGCATACGCGCACGTCATGCTCGAGGCGCACATTCGACTGGTGGACGATCTGGTTGACCGCGATCGGGCCGATCACCGCGTCCGGGTGCTTCGCCTTGTGGTCGGCGAGCTCGGACTGGATCTGCGTGAGCCATTCGTCGAGCAGTTCGGCCGGACGGGCGTTGAGCGCGGGGAATGATCCGACGATACCCGCCTTGCATTGCGCGAGCACGAGTTCGGGGTAGCTGACGATGAACATCGGCGACGCGATGACGGGCAGCGTCAGGTTCTGCAGGACGGCGGGCAATGCCATGTGATGTCTCCAGTCTCGAGGGGCGGCCGGACCCGGCGCGATCGCGCCGGCTTCGGCATTCATGCTTGGCGGTCGAACGGTGCTTCGAGTGTAGCGGTGTACCGCTGCGTCCATATTAATACGAACGGTCGTGCGATTCTACGCGAGCTTAGCAAACTGAGCAGCGTGGCGACAATCGAGTGAGTGTTCTCTTTCTACGCATTCGGGCCTCTGTCGCGCGCAGCAGGCGGCCGGGCGCTCCTACAATACCCGCCATAACAAACCCACGAGAAACAAACCATGTCGTTTGAGGCGTTTGCATCGTTTCGCGTGACGATGCAGGACACCGACATCTTCGGTGTCAAAGGAGGCGCGGGGCCGCCGCTTCTGCTGCTGCACGGCCATCCGCAGACCCACATGATCTGGCATCGCGTCGCCGCGATGCTGGCGAATCACTTCACGGTGATCGCGACCGACCTGCGCGGCTACGGCGCGTCGGGCAGGCCGCCGAGCGACGCGCGGCATGCGCCGTATTCGAAACGCGCGATGGCGGCCGACCAGGTCGCCGTGATGCGGCATTTCGGCTTCGAGCAATTCCACGTGTGCGCGCACGATCGCGGCGCGCGCGTCGCGCACCGGCTCGCGCTCGATCATCCGGCGGCCGTCGAACGGATGATGCTGCTCGACATCGCGCCGACGCTCGCGATGTACGAGAAAACCGATCGTGCGTTCGCGACTGCGTATTTCCACTGGTTCTTCCTGATCCAGCCGGCGCCGCTGCCCGAAACGCTGATCGAAGGCCGCACCGATGCGTATATCGAGCGCGTGATGGGCAACCGTTCCGCCGGGCTCGCGCCGTTCGCGCCGGAGGCGCTCGCCGCGTATCGCGCCGCGCTCGCGCAGCCGGGCGCCGTGCATGCGATGTGCGAGGACTACCGCGCGTCGGCGACGATCGATCTCGAACACGACCGCGCGGATCTCGAGCGCGGCAACAAGGTCGCGTGCCCGCTGCGCGTGCTGTGGGGCGAGCACGGGGTCGTCGGCCGCTGCTTCGATCCGCTCGACGAATGGCGGCGCGTCGCGCGCGACGTCAGCGGCCGCGCGCTGGATTGCGGGCACTACATTCCGGAAGAGGCGCCCGTCGCGCTGATCGACGAGATGCTCGCGTTCTTCGACGCGCACGACGCGGCCGCGTGAGCGGCGCCGGGCGCGGCGGGTCGCGCGCCGACGGTCAGCGGCGCGCGGCGTCGTCTTCGACGAGCGGCGGCAGGCGGCGCGGCACGGGCGTCGATTTCACGATCGCCGTGCTCGTTTCCGCGCGCTCCGTCACCTTCGACAGGATGTCGTCGAGGTGCTCGATCGTGCGCAGGTAGAGCCGGCAGATGAAGCAGTCCTCGCCGGTCACCTTGTCGCATTCGACGAATTCGGGAATCCGCCGCAACACCTCCTCGACCAGATGCAGCTGCCCCGGCAGCGGCTTCACGCGGACGATCGCCTGCAGCGTGTAGCCGAGCGCGCGCGGGTCGAGCTCGACGGTGAAGCCGGCGATCACGCCCTGCGCTTCGAGCCGCCGCACGCGGTCGGCGGTCGCGGGCGCCGACAGCCCGATCTGCCGCGCCAGTTCGCTGGTCGCGATGCGCGCATCCTCGGCAAGCGCCGCGAGGATCGCGCGGTCGGTCGCGTCCAGTGACGCGACGGCGGGCGGGGAAAGGCGTTTCGACATGATCGCTTTGCTTTCGAAGGTGAATCGGTGGTTTCGCTTCAGTTTAGTCGTGGATGCGCGGAAAGCAAGTTCCTAGAATCGAAGTCATCTTCTCTCGTCAAACGGAGTCCATGATGGCCTCGAACGAAACCCGCCGCGGCGCCGCCGAGATGGTCGTCGCGATGATGATGTCCGGCACGATCGGCTGGCTCGTGATGTCGTCGCAGCAACCGCTCACCAACGTCGTGTTCTTCCGCTGCCTGTTCGGCGCGGCGACGCTCGCGATCGTCTGCGCGGCGCTCGGCTTCCTGCGCCGCGCGCTGTTCTCGCCGCGCATGCTCGCGCTGGCGACGCTCGGCAGCGTCGCGATCGTCGCGAACTGGCTGCTGCTGTTCGCCGCGTATTCGCGCGCGTCGATCTCGATGGCGACCGCCGTCTACAACACGCAGCCGTTCATGCTCGTCGCGCTCGGCGCGATCGTGTTCCGCGAACGGGTCAGCGCCTCGACGATCACGTGGCTCGCGCTCGCCTTCGTCGGGCTCGTGTGCGTGGTGCGGGTCGAGCCGGCGGTGCTCGCGGTACCCGGCGAATATCTCGAAGGCGTCGCGCTGTCGCTCGGCGCGGCGTTCCTGTACGCGGTATCGTCGATAGTCACGAAGCACCTGAAGGGCACGCCGCCGCATCTGCTCGCGCTGCTGCAGGCCGGCCTCGGCATCGTGCTGCTCGCGCCGTTCGCCCACTTCGGCACGTTGCCCGCGACGCCCGCGCAGTGGCTCGATCTCATCGTGCTCGGCGTCGTGAACACCGGCCTGATGTATGTGCTGCTGTACGGCGCGATCCAGAAGCTGCCGGTCGCGATGACGGGCGCGCTGTCGTTCGTCTATCCGGTCGTCGCGATCATTGTCGATCGCGTCGCGTTCGGGCAGACGCTCGCATGGACGCAGGTGCTCGGCGCGCTCCTGATCCTGCTCGCGGCGGCCGGCGTGAACCTCGGCTGGCGCATCGTGCCCGCGCGTCGCGCGACCGTCGGCAACTGAAACGCTCGTGCGATTCGGCGGCCTGTTTCGGCTCGTCGCCGGAGCCGGCCGCCGCGCCCGTGGGCGCCGCATCCGGGAACGCGGATTGCGCGCGAAAAATGCCGTAAGGAGTTGTAGGGAAACACCCGATGCGACGCCGCAGCGTCGCTCGTATGATGCGGCTGTGACGTTGATCACGTTCACAGGATTCCGATCTCATGCCGTTCGCCAGACAGGCCGAACGGCATTTTTTTATGCGCCGCTCCGGGCGAGCAGGCGCCGCCGCGCATCGAGCCGCGCGAGCAGCGCGCGTCTCGCGTCGTCGTCCGACGCGCGCCATCCCTTGATCTCGTCGCGCGTGCGCAGGCACCCCGCGCACCAGTCGGTACGCGGGTCGATCCTGCATACGTCGGTGCACGGCGAGGCGACCGTGCCGACCGGCACCGGCACGTCGCTCATGCGTCGTTCCTCAACGCGACGTCGGCGACCGGTGCGCCCGTCAGCGAGACGAGCTCCTGCGGCGACAGGTTGAACACAGCGTGCGGATGGCCGGCGGCCGCCCACAGGCTGTCGAGCTCGAGCAGGTCGGCGTCGATCAGCGTGACCGGTTCGACGAGATGGCCGATCGGGCACACGCCGCCGATCGCGTAGCCGGTGTGGTCGCGCACGAACTTCGCATCGGCTCGGCCGACCGGGCCGACCTGGGCGGCGACCTTCTTCTCGTCGACGCGGTTCACGCCGCTCGCGACGACGAGCACCGGCAGCCCGTCCGATTCGCGCCGAAACAGGATCGACTTCGCGATCTGCGCGACCGAGCAGCCAAGCCCGGCCGCGGCCTCGGCGGAAGTCTTGCCGGTTTCGGCGAGCATCACGATGCCTTTCGAATGCCCGCGCTCGCGCAGCAGCAGTGCGACGCGTCGCGCGGAATCGGGGAGGGAGTCGAATGAAGTGGGTGTCGTCATGGTGAATCCGTGAGTGTCGGGGTCAGACGCAGCTCGGCGCGTCGCTCGCGCTCTGCGCCTTGGCGAGCAGCGCGCGGCCGGCGCGCGACACGTTCGCGCGGCCGATCGCGTTCGAGATGAAGTCGCCGGCGGCGACCACCTGCGCGAGGTCGATGCCGGTGTCGATGCCGAGGCCCTGCATCAGGTACAGCACGTCCTCGGTCGCGACGTTGCCGGTCGCGCCCTTCGCGTACGGACAGCCGCCCAGGCCGGCGACCGACGCGTGGAAGATCTCGATCCCTTCGAACAGCGCCGCGTAGATGTTCGCGAGCGCCTGGCCGTAGGTGTCGTGGAAATGGCCCGACAGCCGTTCGCGCGGAAACACGCGCGTGACGGCCGACAGCACTTCGCGCGTGCGCTTCGGCGTGCCGACGCCGATCGTGTCGGCGATGTCGATCTCGTCGCAGCCGAGCGCGGCGAAGCGTTCGACGACGTCGACGACCGACGCGACCGGCACCTCGCCCTGGTACGGGCAGCCGAGCGTGCACGATACGCTGCCGCGCAGCCGCACACCGGCATCCTTCGCGGCCTTCGCGACCGGCTCGAAGCGCGCGATGCTTTCCGCGATGCTGCAGTTGATGTTCCGCTGCGAGAACGCCTCGCTCGCCGCGCCGAAGATCACCACTTCGTCCGCGCGTGCGGCGAGCGCGTTCTCGAAGCCCTTCAGGTTCGGCGTGAGCACCGAATACACGGTGCCCGCGCGACGCTCGATGCCGGCCATCACGTCGGCGCCGTCGGCCATCTGCGGCACCCATTTCGGCGACACGAACGACGCGGCCTCGATGTTGCGGAAACCGGCGCGCGACAGCCGGTCGACGAGCGCGATCTTCACGTCGGTCGGCACGAAGGTCTTTTCGTTCTGCAGCCCGTCGCGCGGGCCGACTTCGACGATCTTGACGGCGGTGGGGAACGTCATGGTTGTCTCCAGTTTGTGTAGGGCGGAATTCAGTAGCCGCGCGCGTAGTCGACGATACCGCCGACACGCTCGCCACGCTCGAGCGCGCGGATCTTGCCCGCGATCTGCTCGACGGCTTCGTCGCGCAGCGTCTCGGCCGAACTGTGCGGCGTGATCGTGATGCGCGGCGCGTGCCAGAACGGATGATCGGCCGGCAGCGGCTCGTGCTGGAACACGTCGAGCGTCGCCGCGGCGAGCTGGCCGCTCGCGAGCGCGTCGAGCAGGTCGGCTTCGACGAGATGCGCGCCGCGTGCGACGTTCACCAGGTACGCACCCGGCGCGAGCCGGGCGAAGGTGCGCGCCGACAGGATCCCGTCGGTATCGCGCGTGCTCGGCAGCAGGTTCACGAGTACTTTCGCACCGTCGATGCACGAGTCGAATGCGTCGACGCCCGCGAAGGTGTCGATACCGTCGAGCTGCTTCGGGCTGCGGCTGTAGCCGCGCACCGGCAGGCCGAGCGCGGCGAGCGCCTGCGCGACCTGCGCACCGAGCACGCCGAGGCCGAGCACCGCGACGGTGAAGCGCGCGCGCGGATGCGGTTCGAGCACCTGCCAGCGGCGCTCGCGCTGCAGCGCTTCGTATTCGTCGAAACGGCGCAGGTAGCGCAGCACCGCGTGCGTCACGTATTCGATCATCTGCTGCGCCATGCCCGAATCCTCGAGGCGCACCAGCGGCACGTCGCGCGGCAGCGTGCCGGGATGCGCGCGGTCGAGCGCGAGCAGCGCGTCGACGCCCGCGCCGAGATTGAAGATCGCGCGCAGGA
>NZ_VWWG01000196.1:0-11291 GCF_011753085.1 Burkholderia sp. Tr-862 | reverse complement strand
GCTGCACGAGCGGCGCCATCGTCGCGAGACCGACGCCGCGCGCGACGAGCAGCAGCCGTCGCGCACCGGCGTCGAGCGTGAACGGGCGGCCGAGCGGCCCGACGATCGACAGCCGCGCGCCGACGCCGAGCTGCGCGAGCGCACGCGTGCCTTCGCCGGTCACGTTGTACAGGAACTCGATTTCGCCGGCGCCGGGGCCGACGCCGTACACGCTCATCGGGCGCGGCAGGAATGGCCGGTGCAGATCGCTGACGGGGCAGACGAGCTGATAGAACTGGCCGGCCTGCGTGACGCTCGCGAGCGGCGCGTCGGCGCGCACGCGCAGATAGCGATAGCGCCGGTTCACCGCGCGATGCGCGACCACGTCGCACGCGTGCGTGGCGACCGTGGCCGCCCACGGCTGCGCGCAGGCGCGCGCCCCGTCGATCACGTCCATCGTTCTCTCCTCGTTACGGTTGGGCGGGAGGCACGCGCGTCAGTCGAGCGCGCGGTCCTTCAGTTCCGGAATCAGCGTGACCGTGACGATCATGTCGAGCACGTACAGCGCGGCCAGCATCGCGATCGCGATCTGAAACGAATAGCGCGCGGCGAGCGCGCCGACGACGAGCGGCCCGAGGCCGCCGATCGCACGGCCGACGTTCCACAGCACGTTCTGCGCGGTCGCCCGCACCGCGGTCGGGTACGCTTCGGACATCAGCGTGCCGTAGCCGCCGACCATGCCGTTCACGAACATGCCCATCAGCGCGCCGGCCCACAGCATCGTGGCCGAGTCCGTCAGCCGCGAATACGCGACCACCATCGCCACCGCGCCGAGCTGGTACAGCAGGAACGTCGGCTTGCGGCCGATCCGGTCGGCCAGGTGTCCGAACAGCCAGACGCCGGCCATCATCCCGAGCACGGTCACGGCGGTCCACAATCCGGATTTCGTCAGCGAGAAACCGAGCTGCTTCGACAGGAACGTCGGCATCCAGATCATGATCCCGTAGTAGCCGAAGTTCTGCACCGCGCACAGCACGACGATGCCGATGCTCGTGCGGGTCGTGCGCGCATCGGCGAACAGCAGCCGGAAACGCGCGCCCGTGCGCGCCGGCTGCCGGCTCCGGACGAACACTTCCGGCTCGTGCAGCTTGTTGCGCAGCACCCAGGCGACGATCGCGGGCAGCACGCCGATCGCGAACATGCCGCGCCAGCCGACGCTCTGCAGCAGCAGCGGCGTCAGCAGCGACGCCGCGAGCACGCCGCTCTGCCAGCCGAGCGCCACGTACGACGACACACGGGCGCGCTTGGCTGCAGGCCACGCTTCGGCCGCGAGCGCCATGCCGATGCCGAATTCGCCGCCGAGGCCGATGCCGGCGATGGTCCGGTACGCGAGCAGATCCCAGAAGCCCTGTGCGAACGCGCACAGCCCGGTGAACACCGCGAAAAGCAGGATCGTCCAGGTCAGCACGCGCACGCGGCCGTAGCGATCGCTGAGCGCGCCGAAAATCACGCCGCCCGCGACCGCGCCGACCAGCGTCCACGTGACGAGCGCCCCCGCCTGCTGCGCGCCGAGCTGCAGCGACGCCGAAATTGCCGGCAGCATGAAGCCGAGGATCAGCAGGTCGAAGCCGTCCATCGCATAGCCGATGGCCGAGCCGGCCAGCACTTTCCACGCGTAGCGCGACACCCGTTCGGGCGGTGCGCCGGCGGGCGCGGCCGCGGAGGATCGAAGGTTCGCTTCCATGATTGTCCGTATCGTGAGGAGGGGATATCGATGCCGGCGGTCCGCCTTGCGGTCGTTTGTCGTTTTTTTTAGACAGACTGACCACAACCCGATCGTCGGCATCGCACAGCTTAAGGGCGTGGCCCGGGCAGATTCGCGCCGGCGTCGCGCATCAGACGACCAGTTCCTTCGACACCTGCGCGGCGAAGCCGTTGAGCGCCGCGAGCAGCACGTCGTCCGAGCCCCCGCTCGCATCGCTCAGCCGCCGCGCGTGCTCGCGCAGTTCGGCGAGAAACGCCTGCACCGTCTCCGCGCAGACCGCCACGCCCTCCTGCCGTTCGGCGAACGTCGCGGCCGCCTGTGCGAGCAGCACCAGCGCCGCCGATTCCCGCCCGTGCGGCGCCGCCGCGTCCCGGCAGCGCGTCGCGAACCGGTGAATGTCGGAAAAGCCGACGACGTCCTGTGCCAGCCACTGCGTGGCGTCCATAAGGTTCATGCTCTCCTCCTCGTCTAAATATTTAGACTACCCGCATCAAAAACGGAATGCAAGCGTCCTGTGTATCGGGGTAAACCGGGAAGCCTCGCATCGCGATGCCTGCGTCAGAAACGCGTGCGCAGGCCCGCGCCGTACGTGATGCCGGTCGACAGCCCGCCGACGTGATCGACCTTGATCGCCGAATAGAGGTCGGTGCGCTTCGACAGCAGATAGTCGTAGGCGAGCGCGCCGGTGCTGCGATGCGCGCCGTCGGCGAGCGCCCCGCTCGAATGCGTATACGCGTAGCTCGCCAGCAGCGAACCCACGCCGATCGGCACGCTGACGCCGGCCTGCAGCGTATCGCCGTGGAAGTTGCCGCGCTGTGCGCGGTTCGCGACGTTCATGTACTGCGCGAACAGCTTCACGACACGCCAGTCGTACAACGCGCCGACCTGCACCGTGCGCTGGCTCGACAGGCCCGGCGCCGCGGCGAGCGCGCCGTCGAGATCGCCAGGCGTCGCGCTGAAATTCACGTACTGGAAGACCACGGCGGCCGCGAATGCGCCGCGCGCGTAGTTCGCGTTGACGCTCCATTTCTTCGCGCCGTTCCGGCCGGCCGTATTGCCGAGTGCATACAGCAGCCCCGCATTGAATCCGCCGAACGTCGGGCTCGTATAGGCGAGCGCGTTGTTCCACGCCGAATCGCCGACCACGCCCTCGGCGCCCACGCCCTTGAACGTGTGGAAGATCATCGGCGAGAACGTGTACGAATTGAACAGCGGGTTGAACTGGATCGTCGCGAGATACAGCGGCGTCGTGATCCGGCCAAGACGAAGCTGGCCGAACCGCGTCTGCAATCCCGCGTACGCATTGCGCGAAAACAGGCTGTCCCCGGCGTAGCGGCCGTACGCGCCGCTTTGCGGTTGAAAGTAGCTTTCGAGCACGAAGAACGCCTTGTTGCCGCTGCCGAGATCCTCGCTGCCGCCGAGCCCCCAGAACGACGTCGTCATCCCGCCGCCCGACTGCACGAGCGCCGTGCGCCCGCCGGGTTGCTTCACCGAACCGACGAAAGCGTCGCCGACGCCGTACAGCGTCACGCTCGACTGCGCGTGCGCGAGCGGCGCGACGCCAATGGCGCTTGCCGCGCCGGCCATCAGGAATCCTGCCCGAAATCGGGCGCGCGGGGTGCGCAACGTCATGCTTTTCTCCTCCCGGCGCAATGGGCCGGCACGTGGGAATGTTTGGAAGGTGCGACGCCTCTATCGCCGACAGCGTCTGCGCGCTCGCCGTTCGTCCAAATATTTAGACGATGTGCACGCGCACCGACACGGCCCGGTCGCAGGCCGTTACCGCGCACAAGACGAGCGCAAGCCGCAGGTGTGCGAGCATCCGTTGTCGGCTACGTTAAAATACCGGATACAAAAAAATAGACAAACATCGATCTTCGCGATGCCCCCGGCAGGATGGCGGCGCGGCGCGGTCGCGCAACCCGGTGTCTGTCGATTTTTCACCCGCCACCTAGAGGTACTTCATGTCCACCGCCGGTTCCCGAAAAACGCGTCTGCGCGGCGCGCGCTTCGACTTCGACAGCATTGGCGAGCGCTTGCGCGCGTACCGGATGGCTGCCGAGTTGCGCAGCGAGGATGTCGCCGAGCGCCTGAACATCTCGCGTGCGGCGGTCTACAAGCTCGAACGTGGCGAGATTGTAAAGATCGATACGCTCGAGCGGCTCGCCGCGCTGTTCGGCGTGTCGCTCGCGAACCTGATGGGCGTCGAGGTCGAGTATCACGATTCGGCGATCAGCTATTTCGAGCGCATGCGGCAGATCGAGAGCCGCTCGCAGCGGATCTTCGCGCATTTCGATCCGTTCTCGTTCCTGCTGACCTCCGACGATTACGAAGGCTGGCTGCGCCAGATGCTCGAGGAAAGCATCCCGCCGTCGCTGACCGATGCCGCGTGGCGGCAGACGCTGTCGAAAGTGATGGCGATCCTCGCGGACCGGAAAGCCGCGTTCCGGCGCGCACCGCTGAACGTGACGAGCCTGATCGGGCTGCGCCAGATCGAGCAGTTCCTGCACCACGGCCTGGTCGGCCGCCTCGGGCTGCCGCCGGGCGTGCAGCTCGAGCGCAAACTCGCCGCGCGCCGGGAAGTGATGCGGATCGTCGGGATGCTCGAGGACGATGCGAAAGGCGTGCGTATCGGCATCGTCAGCGACAACCTGCCGAACGAGACCTTCCAGATCTTCGAGGACGACGACAGCGCGCATATCGCGGTATCGCCGTTCCGGCTCGGCGAGTTGCCGAACATTCGTACCGGCATCGCGACGATCACCACGTCGGCGGATGCCGTCGCGATGTACCGGAAGATGATCGACCGGCTGTGGGCCGATTCCACGAAGGGGGCCGACGGGGCCAGGCTACTCGTCGACCTGCTCGACCGGGCGTAGTGCGGCGTCGCATCGACCACGCGCGATCCCGGTTGACCCGCATCGCGCGCGTTCCTACTGTTGACGTTCGCAGATTCTGCTAATGGTGTCCGTTCGAGCGCTAATCGTGTCCGACTATTCCGCGAATGCGGGGCGGCGTCGTATCCAGTCTTGTTCACACGCCCGCCAGCGGCTGTGGACGTCCGTCGTCCGCCCGCCGCGATTAGGAGGCCGGCCCGACGACGCCGACAAACGGCACGTCGCGCACGAACACGCACTCGCCCGCGACGCGCGGCGTCGTGCCGGGGCCGGCCATCGACACGATGAGGCGCGCGTTCGCGCAATCGGCGCCGCCCTGGTCGATCACGACGTCGCCGACGTCGTCCGGGAAGCCCGCATGGCGCACCACGGTTGGCGCGATGCCCGCGGTGGCCATGTCCTCCTGCGTACCGCAGCGCAGCGGGAAGTGCCGCGCGACGAGGCGCGGCGGCGCGTCGTCACACACCGCGTAGACGTAGAGGCCAGTCGTGTCGAGGCGCGTGCACAGCGCGTCGCGGCGCGCCGGGTCAATCGTGATGTCATGCATCGCGGCCGCGTCGGTCAACGCGACGAGCAGCTTCTCGCGCGGCGCGCCGATCGAACGCGCGAGCGTCGCGCCGGCCGCGTGCAGCACGTCTGGGCTCGGCAGGCCGAGCGCGCCCAGCGCGTCGGCGAGCGCGTCGTCGCCGTCGATTCGTTGCGCGCGCCCCGCTTCCTGCAGGTACGACCAGCGCCCGTGAGCATCCTGCCCGACGCGAATCGTCGCGCCGCCGACGTCGAATAACTGCTCGGTTCCACCGTTGTCGTGCTTGGCACGCCATGCGGCCGCGGCCAGCGCGCCATGCCCGCAGAACGCGATCTCGCCGCCAGGCGTGAAGAAACGCAGGCCCAGGCCGGACGGCGTCGCGCCGCGTACGATCCACGTGACTTCGCTCTGTAGCCGCTCGGCCATCGCCGTGCACGCGCCGATGTCCACGCGTTCGCGCGCATCCGTCGCGAACACTAACGCGGCATTGCCGCGCTGCCCATTTGTGCTGAATGCATGCACCTGTACGCCATGCCTCATCATCAGTTGCAACCCTCGTCGTTACCGTTGTCTATGCGAGCAGCGACGCCACAGCGGGAAACGCGCGCTGGAACGCTTCCGCATGCGTGATCGCCTGCGTCGCGCGGCGGCTCGCCTGCGCACCACGCTGCAGCGCGACGCGCTCGTAATAGGCCCACACGCCCTGCTGCGACGCGATGCACTCGAACGCCTGGCGCTTGCGCGCCCACACGTCGTCTTACAGGAAATAGCGCACGCACGACGCGGGATATCCGGTTTGCGAACCTGCGATAGCTGACAGGTTCCGGTTCAAGGGCTTTCTCTTACATTAGCGAGATCGAGGGCGGCCCTGCGCGCGGAGGCGTGCGCCGGCCGATTGTAGTTCGCCAGATAAGATCCACAATACGGAGAGAACGGCGCCATGGGCGAGCTGAGGGCCGTCGTATTTTTCATCAACCCGCCGAACAGTAACGATCTGGATGCAGACCGCGCGGGCGAAGCGGACGACATCGTCGTATCGAAGGGCATTCAACATACCGACTGGGCCAATTTCCCCCATCTCGGCATCCTGTCGCTGGCGTCCCATATCGATGCAATGCCTGGCTTCGAAGGTTGTTACATCGACGGCGTGATTCATCCCCTCGACCGCATCCTTTCGGCCATTCGCGAGCGGGCCGGCCGTACGCTCGCCGTCTGTCTCAGCGCGATCACGGCCAATTACGAGGCCGCGATCCGGATCGCCCGCGCGGTCAAATCCATCGATCCGCAGATCGCGATCGTGGTCGGTAACGATCATTTCACGGCATTGAGCCGAGAGATCCTCGATCGCCACGGCGAAGTGATCGATTGCGGCTTCGTCGGCAACGAAGTGTATGCCGGCCTGATCAACTACCTGAAGGATCGGCAGCGATCGCGGGCTGCCGGCATCTACCCCGGTTCGGTCCGTTTTGAATCCGGACGGATCGTCGCCGATCCGGCGATTCAGGAAGCGGTGAACCGCGTCATCGATTACAGCCTGATCGACCGGACCTTGCCGCATACCGCTGTCTATACGGAGAATTTCACACGACGCCTGGGCCGCCGGATCC
Organism: Burkholderia sp. Tr-862; assembly: GCF_011753085.1. Classification (NCBI taxonomy): domain Bacteria; kingdom Pseudomonadati; phylum Pseudomonadota; class Betaproteobacteria; order Burkholderiales; family Burkholderiaceae; genus Burkholderia; species Burkholderia sp. Tr-862. Next base: position 4,517 of record NZ_VWWG01000196.1, on the reverse strand, counting down.
TGGCGCTGACTGGGCGGCAGGTGCGCAAGGGCGTGCCGGTCGAAATCGGGCGAGGTTGTATCAAGTTCAGCGGCGACGATGCCTGCTCGTTCTGCTCGATCCAGTACGGCAGCATGTGGAAGAACGAGCTGCCTGCGGACCACGCGTGGTCCGCCATCCGCAGCGCATGGGAGGCGGGCTACGATTACCTGTACGTGACGGCCGACGAACTACCGCTCACGTTCGCGCGGCTGATGCTTGACATGGCGGAGTCGCCGCCACCATGGTGGCGCGCATTGTCGGCGGACGCGCGTCCGGTGCTGGTCGGCTACGCGCGCGCGGACGGCATGGAGAAGGAGCAGGTGCTGAAGGCCATGCGTGAGATCGGCTTCCGTATTCTGTTCGTCGGCGTCGACGCAGGCGCCGCGCGTTCGCTGCAGGCGCTCAACAAGCCACTGCGGAACAAGGACCCGGTAGCGGCCGCGCAGCGGATGGCCGACGCCAATTTGCGGGCACTGCACAACGCGCGCACGCATGGCGTGGCGATCAAGGCGGGATTCGTGCTGGGGCATCTGGGGATGAACGAGGAGTTGCTGGAGGAAAACATCGAGACCTACATCGCGTTTCTGCAGGCCGGGCGGGATGTGATCATCAGCGCCGATATCGAATTGCTGTCGCCGGAACCGGGCTCGAAGGACTTTCGCTATCTGACCGATCCGGACGAGGCTGAGACGACGGCGGCACGATTGGGGCTCGCGATCGGCAACCGCTCGCTGCGGCAGGTTGTGGCCGATCGTTACCTGACCGTCGATATCTTCGATCGCGAGGCCGCCATCGACGACTATATCGGCGTGTTCATGCCCGAACTGTCGAAGGAGCGGCTCGCCGCCGCACGCGATCGGGTGCGCAGCGAATGCGGCCGGCTCGGCATCGTGATCGGAGACGATCTCTGATGTCGCCCGAGCAAGCGCTGTTCTTCGGCCTGACCTGCATCGGCTTCGGCTTCATTCCGGGACCAGCGCTACTGCAGACCGTGTCGTTGACGCTTCAGCACGGGCGACGGGCCGGGCTCCTGTCCGCGCTCGGCATTCACCTCGGCGCCTTTTTCCAGATATGCATCGTGGCGCTCGGTGCGGTCGTCGTGCTGAAGACATCGCCGATGCTGTATCACGCGCTCAAGGTGGTCGGCGGCACCTACCTGATCTGGCTCGGCATCCAGCGCATCCGTACGCCTGCGAGGCAGGACGCGGCGATCAACGTGCCGCGCAACGTCGTGTCGTCGAGCGCGTTCATCGAGGCATCGAATCCGAAATCGGCGCTGTTCTATTTCTCGTTCCTGCTCCAGTTCACCGATCCGGGCGCGTCGCTCGGGCTCGGCTGGCAACTGTTCTTGCTCGGTGCGTGCGCGAACCTGCTGTTCTCCGCCGCCGACGTGCTCTGCATCGTGCTTGCCCATCCGTTGCGCGCCCGCGTGGCATCGGGGGAGCAGGCGCTCCGGATCGGCCAGTTGCTCGCCGGCACGTTGTTCATCGTGTTGGGCGTGATCGCGATCGTCGGCGATTAGCGCGGGAATACTGTTGAAGTTCGTAGATTCTGCCAATGGTGTCCGTTCGTGTGCTAATCGTGTCCGATTATTCCGCTAATGCGGGGCGGCCATGGTCAAGCTGCGGAACTGAGCCCCGGCACGCCGTTGGCAAGATGTTTCCCGAGTTGCGCCGAATTCTAAAACGATAGTGTTGAAGCGCGACATAGGCGTACACCACGGCTCAATGTCGAAACCTCCTAGATTTGTGATCCGATACGCGTCAACCAATCTTGTAATGCAATGGTCAAGCGCCGCCGCCAGCTATGGACGCCGGCAGGGACGGGACGCGTGAAAGCCTGTTCGGATGCGTCAGCTTACCTATACTGGATTCACCTGACGAAACCCCGAGGCCAAGCATGAACGTCAATGTTGCCGCCCAGGAGCCCACGAGCGGGGTCCAGCTGGTTACCCGCGGCTATGCCAAGCTCGTACTGGCCGGCTTTGCGCTGGTGCCGGCGTATCTGATCGCCTACCTGTACTTCTTCCAGGCCCCGTCGCTGAAATTCGAGAATCATGCCTTCCACGAGTTGGCGATCGCGGTCGCTACGCTCGAGGGCGTGTTCGTCACCTATGTCTGCTGGCGGTGCTATCGGCTGTCGGGCGAGCCGCTGCTACGCTGGCTGACGCTCGGCTTTTTGGGCTTTTCGCTCGTCTATGCGTTGCATGGCGCGTTCACCGGCATGGCGCATCACAATATCTGGCTGTTCCTGCTGTACGGGCCGGCCTCGCGCCTGACCATGTCGATCCTGCTGCTCGTCGGCCAGCTCTCGTACAGCCGGCCAGCCGACAGCGCAATCCGCCGCGCCGATGGCCGCGTCTGGCTGACGTGGATCGTGCTGTTCGGGCTGATCGACGTGGTGGTTGCGGTGATTGCTTACTCGCCGGTGGCCGGCGCCCCCTGGGTGCGCCTGTCGATGGAAGGCGGAGCCCTGGTGTTGTCGACCGTGAACGTCGTCGCGCTGGTCGTGCGCCGCATCCGCTCGCCGCTCATGACGATCTACGGCATCTCGGTGACGTCGTTCGCGCTGTCCTCGCTCGCCTTTATCCTCGGGCGACCATGGAACCATATGTGGTGGCTGGCGCATGCGATCTTTGCCGCGGGCTTCGTGCTGCTGAGCTACGGTGTTGTGCAGGCCTTTCATACGACCCGCTCGTTTTCGAAAATCTACAGCCAGGAAGAGCTGTTTGCCCGCTTGAGAGACGCGATGGCGAGGACCGAGCGGGCCCTGCAGGAACTGCAGCGGACCAACGAGAAGCTCGAACACATGGCGACGACAGACTCGCTCACGGGCGCGGCCAACCGGCGGCAATTCATCGAAAGGGTGGAAGTGGAAATTGCCCGGGCGAAGCGCAATGGCGCGCCGTTCTCGTTGCTTTCGCTCGACCTTGATCACTTCAAGGCAATCAATGACAGCTACGGGCATCAGGCGGGCGACGAGGTGTTGCAGCGCTTCGTCAACAAATGCGCTGATGCGATCCGGCCGTACGACGGCGTCGCGCGGGTGGGCGGAGAAGAATTCATGGTGCTGCTGCCGCAAGCCGCGCTGGATACCGCCAAGGCGATCGGTGAGCGGATTTGCGCAGCGATCGCGGGTGCGCCATTCGAGGCCGGCATCGGCAAACAGATCGCGGTTACCGTAAGCGTGGGCGCCTGCGAATTCGGCCGGGACGGCGAGACGATCGACGCGATCCTGCGCAAGGCGGACGAACGCCTATATCGCGCGAAGCATCAAGGTCGCAATCGGGTTGTAACAGCCTAGTCGGCAGGCAATCTCCTGCTGGTCCCGCCGCATCGCCGTCATGGTGAGCGGCGAGTGCCCCTCGTGCGAGCATGCCGGTCTCCGACGCGTAGGCAATCCGCGCGGCAGGCCCGGTAATCGTGAGCTCAGGACGAGCCAACTTTAGTACTAAAAAAACACTAAAAATCGCGGCGCGAACTGGCGTTCGGTAAATATCGGCGGCTCACCCGTTCGAGGGCCCTTGCCAGTTGGCGCTTCGACGGATTCCACCGCCCCCCGCGAAACACCCCAACCATCACAAATCCTTTAACTTTCCGTGAGGACTTAGACACCGGCCGCTGCCTACTCTGTGCGCATGTTTTCAGGACCTGCTTCAAGGAGCCCGTCATGCCCACCCGCAGACATCTGCTGTTCGCCGGCGCCACCGGCCTCGCCACGCTCGCGGCGCTGTCGTCGGCCGGCCGCCGTGCGCTCGTCGGCCGCGCTTTCGCCGCGCCGCCCGCCGCCCCGTTCGAGATTACCCGCAGCGACGCCGAATGGCGCCGCCGCCTCACGCCCGCCCAATACACGGTGCTGCGCAATGCCGGCACCGAGCCGCCGTACAGCAGCCCGCTGAACGCCGAGCACCGCCGCGGCACGTTCGCGTGCGCCGGCTGCGACCTCGCGCTGTTCTCGTCCGACACCAAATTCGAGAGCCACACCGGCTGGCCGAGCTTCTGGAAGCCGCTCGACCACGCGGTCGCGACCGAGACGGATCCGTCGTACGGGATGGCGCGCACCGAAGTGCACTGCCGCCGCTGCGGCGGCCACCTCGGCCACGTGTTCGACGACGGCCCGCCGCCCACCGGCCTGCGCTACTGCATGAACGGGCTCGCGCTCGCTTTCCACCCGGCCGCCGCCTGACGGGCCGCCGCCTTCTGAACGACCGGAGACTGCCCCATGCTGCTCATCGTCCTTGCCTATCTCGGCGGCGTCCTCACGATCCTGAGCCCGTGCATCCTGCCCGTGCTGCCGTTCGTGTTCGCGCGCGCCGACCAGCCGTTCGTGCGTACCGGCCTGCCGTTGCTGATCGGCATGGCGCTCACGTTCGCGCGCTTCATCACGTACGAGCTCGTGTGGTTCGAGATCGTGCTGTGCGGCGTCTACATCCTGACGCAGCTCACGCGCGACGCCAGCGAGAGCCTGTTCTCCGCGAACCTGTCGAGCGGCAAGCA
>NZ_VWWG01000195.1:0-11069 GCF_011753085.1 Burkholderia sp. Tr-862 | reverse complement strand
CCCTCGCATCGCGCGCACCGGAATCCGTGCCGGCCGCGGCCGTCCCGGGCATCGTGTCGCGCCCGGGCGCCGCGCTCGCGCGCCCGGCCGTGAATCCGTATGCAGCCGGCGACGGCGGGCTGCCGGACGTGTTCTCGTCGGTGTTCGGCGCAAGCGCCGAAGCGACGGAACCGGCCGCGGAACCGGCCGCCTTCGATGCTGACTCACACGCAATGGACACGGCAGCGCCGTCGCCGGTTGCGCCCGCTGCCGGCGCGCCGGCAGCGTCGTCCGAACCCGCGCCGTGGCTCGTCGAGCACGCGAAGCGCCTGACGCAGCAGCGCGAAGCGCTGATCGCCCGCGCGCAGGCGGCATCGGCCGCGCCGCAAGCACCGTCCCCGGCCCGCATGCAGCAGGACGCGGCAGCCGCGACGCCGGCCGGCTGGGCGCGCGACATCGTGCGCAACGCCGAACGCCGGATGCCGTCCGCGGCCGCCGCCGTCCGCGCGAGCGAAACGAGCGAAACGAGCGCCGCGAAGCCGGCCGAACGCACGCGCCTGTCCGCCGACGCGGCCGCCGCGGTGGCCGACGCGGTGAAGGCGCGCATCGAGAGCATCGTCAACGACACGGTGATGCACGAGCTCGGCGCGATGCGCGGGATGATGGAAGAGCAGTTCGACAGCTTGATGTGGCACGACCGCCAGCGCCGCAGCCCGGTGCACGGCGCGCTGACCAAGCACCTGTTCTCGGCCGGCTTCTCCGCGCAGCTGGTGCGCATGATGGTCGACAACCTGCCGTCCGGCGACGGCGCGCAGACCTTCGAGCAGGCCGCCGAATGGGCGCAGTCGGTGCTCGCGGCGAACCTGCCGGTGCTCGAGAACGAAGACGCGCTGATGGAGCGCGGCGGCGTGTTCGCGCTGATGGGGCCGACCGGCGTCGGCAAGACGACCACCACCGCGAAGCTCGCGGCGCGCTGCGTGATGCGCTTCGGCGCGAGCAAGGTCGCGCTGCTGACTACCGACAGCTACCGGATCGGCGGCCACGAGCAGCTGCGCATCTTCGGCAAGATCCTCGGCGTGCCCGTGCACGCGGTGAAGGATGCCGGCGACCTCGAGCTCGCGCTGTCCGAGCTGCGCAACAAGCACATCGTGCTGATCGACACGATCGGCATGAGCCAGCGCGATCGCGCGCTGTCCGACCAGATCGCGATGCTGCACGGCGCGAACGCGCCGGTGCAGCGCCTGTTGCTGCTCAACGCGACGAGCCACGGCGACACGCTCAACGAGGTCGTCCAGGCCTACCGCAGCGCGGCCGAGTATCCCGATCTCGCCGGCTGCATCCTGACGAAGCTCGACGAGGCGACCCACCTCGGCGGCGTGCTCGACACCGTGATCCGCTACAAGCTGCCCATTCACTACGTGTCGACCGGCCAGAAGGTGCCGGAGAACCTGTACGTCGCTTCGACCAAATTCCTGCTGAAAAGCGCGTTCTGTGTGCCGCGCGACGGTTCGCCCTTCGTGCCCCAGGACGAGGACATGCCGACGCTGCTTTCCGCACTGACCGCACGTTCCACCGCCGAGCTGCACGAGGTGCGATTTGGATAAACGGATCATCGATCAGGCCGAAGGGCTGCGGCGCCTGCTGGCCGGGCGCGCGTCGCGCATCGTCGCGGTGACGGGCGGGCCGGCGGGCGTCGGCTGTACGACCACCGTCGTGAACGTCGCGGCCGCGCTGGCCGCGCTCGGCAAGGACGTGCTCGTCGTCGACGAGCGTGCCGACGTGCATTCGGCCTCGGCGACGCTTGCGGGCGCATGGCTGCGCGACGGCGAACGCACGCGCGTCGCCGCCGGGTTCGGCCTGTGCGCGGCCGCGCGGTTCGCGCGCGACGGCTACAGCGACACGCAGCTGAGCGACTTCATCGACGGCCAGGCCGACATCGTGCTGGTCGACGCACAGCTCGGCGCGGACGGTTCGTTCTCCGCGCTCGCGCGCGAGGCGCACGACGTGCTGATCGTCACGCGGGTTGCCGCGCAGGCGATCACCGAGGCGTATGCGTGCATGAAGCGGCTGCATTTCGCGCACGCGGTCGCGCAGTTCCGCGTGCTGACCAATCACGTCGGCAGCCACGCCGACGCCAGGACCGCATTCGACAACCTCGCGGGCGTCGCGAGCCGCTACCTGACGGTGTCGATTGCCGACGCCGGCTGCGTGAGCGCCGATCCGCTCGCCGAGCATGCGCGCGACCTGATGCATACCGTGGTCGACGCGTTCCCGTCGTCGGCCGCGGCGCGCGATTACCGGCAGATTGCCGCCGATTTGCTGTACTGGCCGATGCGCCCGAGTTCGGGTGCGGGGCGCGCCGTGCATGCGGGCGGCAAGCCGTCGTACGAGGCGGGTGCGGCTCACGCCGCGTGAGGAAGGAGAGAGCCATGATGTACAACGCTCAAGGCAAGATGACCCAGGCCGACGTGCTCGCGCAATACGCGCCGCTCGTGCGGCGCCTGGGGCTGCAGCTCGTCGCGAAGATGCCGGCGAGCGTCGACCTCGACGACCTGATCCAGGCCGGCATGATCGGCCTGATGGACGCGGCCGGCCGCTACAAGGAAGATCAGGGCGCGCAGTTCGAGACCTACGCGACCCAGCGCATCCGCGGCGCGATGCTCGACGAGCTGCGCAGCAACGACTGGCTGCCGCGCAGCCTGCGCAAGACGTCGCGCGAGGTCGAGTACGCGGTGCATCAGGTCGAGCAGCAGCTCGGCCGCTCCGCGAGCGAGACCGAAATCGCGCAGCACCTGAAGATGCCGCTCGACGAATACCAGGGGATGCTGCAGGACCTGCACGGCAGCCAGCTCATCTACTACGAGGATTTCGACCGCGCGGCCGACGACGAGCCGTTCCTCGACCGCTATCGCGTCGATCACGCCGATCCGTTGTCAGCGCTGCTCGATGACCACCTGCGCGAGGCGCTCGTCGACGCGATCGACCGGTTGCCCGAGCGCGAGAAGCTGCTGATGTCGCTGTACTACGAGCGCGGGCTGAACCTGCGCGAGATCGGCGCGGTGCTCGAGGTCAGCGAGTCGCGCGTGTGCCAGCTGCACAGCCAGGCCGTCGCGCGCCTGCGCGCGCGGTTGCGCGAACAGGCGTGGGTCGGCGCGGAGAGCTGAACGTGCGGGCCGACGGCGGCGCGGCACGTCATCCGCCCGGCAGGTCTTCCATCAGAGGCGGGCCGCTCAATTGCAGCGTAATCAGATAGCGCTCGTCGTCCGGCCGGTTTTCGTGGACGAAGCGGCGAACGTCGATCGATACCTGGTACTTGTCACCAGCCAGCCAGAATGTTTGCGGCGCGAGATTGGCACGCATGAGCGCTTTCATATCGGGGGTGTCGCTGATCGAAGGATGCCGCGCAGCGAAAATTTGACGCCAGCCTGCACGCCGCAACTGAGCTTGTAAATCGACAAGGACCGCTATCGTCTCGTCCAGCGGCAGGGTTTTTGTCTGGGGAGACAACGTGACTGCACGGACTCCTCCGCGCTCGTCCGCGTAGAGGCTCAGAAACTTTGCTGTCGGCGTCACGAATCCATACTGACTGTCGCTGAACCGAAAGGCGGCTGGCCGTTTGACATGCAGGTCGATCGAATTGTCCTGCGTCGCAATCGGCAAGGTCGAGCGGGATTGCTGACGTACTTGCTCATACGGCTCGCCGATCGTCAGGGTAACCTGATCACCGGGGCGAAGTGTCACGAAGCTCCCCCACAAGACAGCCGCCGCAAGCGTGGCGCTTGCTATCCGCCGGCGCCAGCCAATTTTCCTGCTTTTCATCAACGGCCCCCTTGCGCGATGATACGCAGTGAATTTTCCACAAGCACACGCTGAATTGGATCGCTCAGCAGATCATCGAAGCGGCGCGCAGCGCGCATCACAAACGCCATCCGCTGATCTGCATTGGCGAGGTTTGCCAGCGGTTGCTTGCTGAACACTTCCTGCTGTGCATTCCCGCCACTGACCGTGCATTGATTGGCGAGCGTCAACTGGATTTCTCGAGACGACGCCGACGGAATGTTGAGCGCCCAGGCAAACTGATTGGCTCGCATCAATATCGCGAAGTATGGATCGTCGTACATGGCGGGCTGGAGAATGTTGAGTTGCTCATGTCGAGCCAGCCACCTGACACCCTCGCTCAGGGTGCCCGTGTCGATTGCCCGGAATCCGCTTCGAATTTCATCCTTGACGGCCGCAAACCGAACGCTATCGCCAATCGGCCAGCGAACCGTTCCTCTGAGCTGCTCCCGTTCTTTCAGGCAGCGCTCGAATCGCTGCAAGCCGAATTCCTTGTAGAACATGTGCAGCGGCCAGATATCAAGAAACAGCGCCGCGTTTCCCTTGGCGAGCATTTCATACGCCTTGCGTGAACCTTCCCCGTAGGCTTGATCGTGCACCGGCATTCGTGGCGACCCGTAAGGCGACAAGCGTTCCAGCGGGGGAACTGGTCCGTTCCCAACGCTGGTACGCATCGCGCTGACGATTCGATCTGGCGATCATGTCGGCTGCGGTCAGCAGACCGCATCCGACCTGCTTCGACGCAAACGCGGCGAGTCCCGCCCATTGAAACCGGCGATCGTCGAGCCAGAGCCGCGCGTAGGCTGCGTTGATCCGCCGATTGATCGATATCGGGTCGCCGTCCGAGACAATGGCTTCAGCCTGTCTCTGGAAGAGGCGCCAGCCGTTCACGCAATCCTGTCGGTCGTCTTCCGCACGCTGCTTTGCCGCAGCCTCTTCCTCTCGCCAATTCGGGTAGCAAATCGGGCAACGTCGATCGTTGCACTTCGACATATCTCTCACTCGTTCTTGTGTCCAGCGGTTTTGTCGTGCGCCGCCTGGACAGCCGTTCCGGCAGGCGCGCTCATGCCGCGACCCTGAGCCGCGCGCCGCGCCAATCTAGCGCAGCCCGCGCCACGCCCGTCTCAATAAAAGGGCGCGCTTCGAGCAGCGCGTCGCCGCGTACGGCATCCAACGGTCCGACACAAGAAATTTTCGTCGCGATTTGCTACAATCCCTCCCGTTTTCCGAGGAGCGTTGCGACGGACCTTCTGCGTCCGCCAGGCTCGGAGAGCTTCACCAAGCAGCCGTGCGGCGAGATTCGCGCCGGCCCCGCTTCCTGAACGGCGCTCACGTCACCAATTTCTAGAACTTTTTTAGAAAGGAGGGCGTGATGAACGCCATTATCGATTCGCAAGCTTCCAAGGATTACGTCGTCGCCGACATGGCGCTTGCCGGCTGGGGCCGCAAGGAACTGAACATCGCCGAGACCGAAATGCCCGGCCTCGTGCAGATCCGCGACGAATACAAGGCGCAGCAGCCGCTGAAGGGCGCGCGCATCGCGGGCTCGCTGCACATGACGATCCAGACCGGCGTGCTGATCGAGACGCTGAAGGCGCTCGGCGCCGATGTCCGCTGGGCGTCGTGCAACATCTTCTCGACGCAGGACCACGCCGCTGCCGCGATCGTCGAAGCCGGCACGCCGGTGTTCGCGTTCAAGGGCGAGTCGCTCGACGAATACTGGGAGTTCTCGCACCGCATCTTCGAATGGCCGAACGGCGAATTCGCGAACATGATCCTGGACGACGGCGGCGACGCAACGCTGCTGCTGATCCTCGGTTCGAAGGCCGAGAAGGACCGTTCGGTGATCGCGAAGCCGACCAACGAGGAAGAAGTCGCGCTGTACAAGTCGATCGCGAAGCACCTCGACGCCGACCCGACCTGGTACTCGACGCGCCTCGCGCACATCAAGGGCGTGACCGAAGAAACCACGACCGGCGTGCACCGCCTGTACCAGATGGAAAAGGACGGCCGCCTGCCGTTCCCGGCGTTCAACGTGAACGACTCGGTCACGAAGTCGAAGTTCGACAACCTGTACGGCTGCCGTGAATCGCTCGTCGACGGCATCAAGCGCGCGACCGACGTGATGATCGCGGGCAAGGTCGCGGTCGTCGCGGGCTACGGCGACGTGGGCAAGGGTTGCGCGCAGTCGCTGCGCGGCCTCGGCGCCACCGTGTGGGTCACCGAAATCGATCCGATCTGCGCGCTGCAGGCGGCGATGGAAGGCTACCGCGTCGTGACGATGGAATACGCGGCCGACAAGGCCGACATCTTCGTGACGGCGACCGGCAACTACCACGTGATCAACCACGATCACATGAAGGCGATGCGCCACAACGCGATCGTCTGCAACATCGGTCACTTCGACTCGGAAATCGACGTCGCGTCGACCCGCCAGTACCAGTGGGAAAACATCAAGCCGCAGGTCGACCACATCATCTTCCCGGACGGCAAGCGCGTGATCCTGCTGGCCGAAGGCCGCCTCGTGAACCTCGGCTGCGCGACCGGCCACCCGTCGTTCGTGATGTCGAACTCGTTCGCGAACCAGACGCTCGCGCAGATCGAGCTGTTCGTGCGCGGCGCCGAGTACGAGAACAAGGTGTACGTGCTGCCGAAGCATCTCGATGAAAAGGTGGCGCGCCTGCACCTCGCGCGCATCGGCGCGAACCTGTCCGTGCTGTCGGACGAGCAGGCTTCGTACATCGGCGTGCAGAAGGACGGCCCGTTCAAGCCGAACCACTACCGCTACTGATGCGCCGCCGCCGTGCCGTGCGCGTCCCGCTTCGGGCGTGCGCGGCATCGCGGCATGGTGCCGGATCGCCGGCCGTCGCGCCGTGCCCGCGGGCACGCGTGGCGGCCGGCGGCGGCCACTGACCGTACAGATCGACAATCGAACCGGAGCCCTCCATGAGCGTCATCCTCACCTGGGTCATCAACGCCCTCGCGCTGCTGATCATCACGTACCTCGTGCCGTCGATCCACATCAAGAGCTTCGGCACCGCGCTGATCATCGCGGTCGTGCTCGGCCTGATCAACACGGTGATCCGTCCGGTGCTGATCCTGCTGACGCTGCCCGTCACGATCGTCACGCTCGGGGTGTTCATCCTCGTCGTGAACGCGCTGTGCTTCTGGTTCGCGTCGTCGCTGCTCAAGGGGTTCGAGGTGTCGGGTTTCTGGTCCGCGTTCTTCGGTTCGATCCTGTACAGCATCGTGTCGTGGCTGCTGTCCGCGCTGATCTTCGGGCAGCGCGACATCGGCTGACGGCCGGGCCCACTCTTGCGAATCATGAAACCGATCGAACTCTCGTTTGAATTCTTCCCGCCGAAGACGGCGGAAGGCGTCGAGAAGCTGCGCGCGACGCGTGCGCAGCTGCTGCCGCTGAAGCCGAAATTCGTCTCCGTGACGTTCGGCGCCGGCGGCTCGACGCAGCAGGGCACGCTCGACACCGTGCTCGACATGCAGAAGGACGGCCTCGAAGCCGCGCCGCACCTGTCGTGCATCGGCTCGTCGCGCGCCGACCTGCGCGCGATCCTCGACCAGTACCGCTCGCACGGCATCCGTCACATCGTCGCGCTGCGCGGCGATCTGCCGTCAGGGATGGGCGCGGTCGGCGAGCTCCGTTATGCGTCGGAACTCGTCAGCTTCATCCGCGCCGAGCATGGCGACTGGTTCCACATCGAAGTCGCCGGCTATCCGGAGTACCACCCGCAAGCGCGCTCGCCGAAGGCCGATCTCGAAAATTTCGCGCGCAAGGTGAAGGCCGGCGCGAATTCCGCGATCACGCAGTACTTCTTCAACGCCGACGCGTATTTCCGCTTCGTCGACGATGCGCGCAAGCTGGGTGTGGACGTGCCGATCGTGCCGGGCATCATGCCGATCACGAACTTCACGCAACTGATGCGCTTCTCGGAAATGTGCGGCGCGGAAGTGCCGCGCTGGGTCGCGCGCCGGCTCGAGAGCTTCGGTGACGATCGCGACGCGATCCGCGCGTTCGGCGCGGACGTCGTCACGAACCTGTGCCAGCGCCTGGTCGACGCGGGCGTGCCGGGGCTGCACTTCTATACGCTGAACGCGGCGTCCGCGACGCAGACCATCTGCGAACGGCTCGCCCTGTAAGCGCCATCGCGCGGTTGCATGCGAGAAAGCCCCGCCGGCCAAAACCGGCGGGTTTTTTTCGCCGCCGGCCGAGGGCGGTGGCAATGGTGCTTGCGTCAGCGCTGCGCCTGCATCAACGGCGGGCGCCGGTCGAACCACGGCCGCGCCTGTTCGAGTTGGCGTGCGAGCTTCAGCAGCAATGCATCGTCGGTGTGGCGCGCGACGAACTGCACGCCGATCGGCAGCCCGCGCGCATTCCAGTAGAGCGGCACCGACATCGCCGGCTGGCCCGTCAGGTTGAACAGCTCGGTGCAGCCGGCCCACGCGAACGCCTTCTCCGACGACTTCGCCAGCATTTCCCGCAGCAGCGGCTTCACCGGCAGCGCGCCGAGCAGCTTCATCTGCGCGGCTTCGAGCGGCGTCGGCTGCAACGCGCCGATCTTGACCGGCGGCCCCGCGAGCGTCGCGCACAGGACCACGTCGTAGCGCGACACGAGGCCCGCGATCTGCACGGTGAGCTGGCGCTGCCATTCGAGCACGTCCTGCAGCCGCGCGCGGGCGACGCGCCGCCCGACCACGGCCATCGCCCAGGTTGCCGGTTCGAATTCGGCGCGCTTCGGCGTGCGTCCGGTCAGCGCGCGCGCGCCGAGCACCAACTCCTCGGCGATCGTCGCCCACAGCGTGAGAAAGGTCTCGGCCGCGCGCGCATAGTCGATGTGCAGCGTCGCCGGTTCGACGTGATGGCCGAGCGATTCGACGAGCGCCGCCGCGTCGTCGAGCGCGGCGCGCGTGTCGTCGTCGAGCGCCGGGGCGAGCATCGGGTCGGCGATGAGGCCGATCCGCAGCGGGCCGGGCGGCGTGTCGAGCGCGCCGAGAAAGGTGCCGGGCGCGCCGGGCGGCAGCGCCTGGGCGGTCGTCACGTCGAGCAGCAGCGCGCTGTCGCGCACGCTGCGCGACACCGCGTGCTGGACCACCAGCTCGCCGTTCGACGGCAGGTCGACCAGCATCGGGTTGCGGCTCGGCTTCAGGCCGAACAGCCCGCAGCACGACGCGGGGATCCGGATCGAGCCGCCGCCGTCGGACGCATGCGCGAGCGGCACGATGCCGGCCGCGACGGCGGCTGCCGCGCCGCCGCTCGAGCCGCCGGGTGTGTGATCGAGGTTCCACGGATTGCGGCACGCGCCGAACAGCTCGGGTTCGGTGTACGGCATCTGGCCGATTTCCGACGTGTTGGTCTTGCCGAACACGTTGAGCCCCGCCGCGCGGCTGCGCGCGATCAAGGGGGAATCGTCGGCGGGAACGAAGTAGCGGTAGTGCCGGCTGCCCATCGACAGCGGCAGCCCGGCGACCGCCGCGCCGAGATCCTTGACGAGATACGGGACGCCCGAGAACGGCGCATCGGTGCTGGTGTCGGCGGCCGACTCCGTTCGCTTGCGCGCGGCGTCGTAGTCCTGCAGCACGATCGCGTTGACCGCGCCGTTTACCGCTTCGGCCTGGCCGATCGCGGCGTCGAGCAGCTCGCGTGGGCTCGCCTTGCGTTCGCGTACGAGTGCGGCGAGGCCGATCGCGTCCTGCGCGAGATAGTCCGAGTGCATCGCTGTCACCCCCGTTGTGACCTGTGGCGATGAAAGGAGGATAACGCGGGCCCGGCGTGCCGGGCCCGTTACCGGCCGGGCCGCTTTTACAGGTGCTCGGCGAGGAACGTCAGCGTGCGGCCGTGCGCGAGGGCCGATGCGCGCTGGTTGTACGACGCGCGGTCCGTGCAGTTGAAGCCGTGCTCGGCGCCCGGGTACACGTGGAACGACGCATTGTGGCGGCCCGCGAACGCGCCCTTCACCTGTTCGACGGCGTCGAGCGGGATCGCGTGGTCGTTCTCCGCGTAGTGGAACAGGATCGGCCGCGTGACCTTGCCGGCGAGGTCGAGCGCATTCTGGATACCGCCGCCGTAATAGGCGACCGCAGCATCGACGTTGCCGGCCGCCGCCACGCGGTACGCGAGCTGGCCACCGAAGCAGTAGCCGATCGCGGCGACCTTGCCGGCGACTTCGGGGCGTGCGCGCAATGCGTCGGCGGCCGCGCCGATGTCCGCGACCGCGAGGCCGACGTCGGTCTTCTTCATCAGCTCGATGCCTTTGTCGCGATCGGCGCCTTCGTAGGTCAGCTCGACGCGCGGCTGCGTGCGCCAGAACACGTCCGGCGCGAGCGCGACGAAGCCGTCGGCCGCGTACTGATCGGCGACCGCGCGGATGTGCGCGTTCACGCCGAAGATCTCCTGGATGATGATGACGGCGGGGCCCTTGCCGCGCTTGGGCAGCGCGAGATAGCCGCCGAAGCTGTCGTTACCGGTCGGGATGTCGATCCATTGGGCAGTCATGTTTGAACTCCTGGCGAACGGGCGCGCGACACGCGCGCCGCGGATGGAAAAAGGGGCGGCCTAGTGTGCCACCAAACCTGTGGCGCTGCAGCGCCCGCAAGCGCGTGCCTGCCGGGTGTGTGCGCTTGCCGGAGCCGCGCCCGAACCCGCTTCTCGTGCAGCGATCGTTTTGATCTCGATTATTCATTTTTCGGCGGTGCGCGGCTTGGATAGAGTCGATGTGTCAGCCTTTACAAAGCGCTTTCGCGCGTCGTCATCGAAGGATTCGCCATGTCTGCCCGTGCATTTTCCACCCCGTTTTCCGAACGCTTCGGCCTGCGCCTGCCGCTCGTGCAGGCGCCGATGGTCGGCGCCACCACGGCCGCGATGGTCGCGGCCGCGTCCAATGCCGGCGCGCTCGGCAGCCTCGGCGCCGGCGCGTTCGAGCCGGAGCGTCTCGCGACCGAAGTCGACGCGATTCGCGCGGCGACCGCGCGGCCGTTCGCCGTGAACCTGTTCGTGTTGTCCGAGGTCGCGCCCGATGCGGCGAGCGTCGCCCGCGCGCTCGCCGCGATCGATCCGCTGAACGCGGAACTTGGCCTGCCGCCCGGCACCGCGCCCGCGCGCTACGCCCCCGACTTCCGGGCGCAGCTCGACGCGCTCGTCGCGCTGCGGGTGCCGGTCGCGAGCTTCACGTTCGGCGTGCTCGACGCGGCCGACGTCGCGCGCCTGAAGGCGGCCGGCACCTACGTGATCGGCACCGCGA
>NZ_VWWG01000194.1:0-11220 GCF_011753085.1 Burkholderia sp. Tr-862 | reverse complement strand
GCCGTGCCGCCGACGCCGCTCGAACTCGCGTTCGCCGCGCCCGTGCGCGACGACGCGCACTTCATGCGGCTGCTCGGCGAGCGGCTTGCGCGTGTCGAGTTGCCGGCCGCGGTGATCGCGGTGCGGCTGACGGCCACGCGCGTCGAATCGGTCGCGCCGCCGGCCGACGATCTCTTTCCCGAGCCGGGCGGCACGAAAGAAACGCGTGCGCGGCTGTTCGAGCTGCTGGTCGCGCGGCTCGGCACGGAGAACGTGCTGCGCGCGGCCCCCGTTGCCGATCATCGGCCCGAAGCGGCGAACCGCTGGTTGCCGCTCGATGCGCAGGCGGGCAAGCCGGCCGGCGGGTTGCCGGCTGCGCCGCCGCGTCCCGCGTGGCTGCTGGCCGAGCCGCAGCCGCTGCTGATGCGCGCGAACCGGCCGGTGTTCCATACGCCGCTCAGGATGATGTCGTCGCCCGAGCGGATCGAGGCGGGGTGGTTCGACGGCCAGCTCGTGGCGCGCGATTACTACGTCGCGCAGGACGAGGCCGGCGCGTGCTACTGGGTCTTTCAGGAGCGGTTGAGCAGCCAGGCGGATCCGCACTGGTTCCTGCACGGCCTGTTCGGGTGAGCGGCGATGGTTGCGGAATTCAGTTGGCTGCCCGATTACGCGGAGTTGTTCTGTCGTTCGAACTTCTCGTTCCTGCATGGCGCGTCGCATGCGGAGGAACTGGTCGAGCGCGCCGTCGAGCTCGGCTATCGCGGGATCGCGATCACCGACGAATGCTCGCTCGCCGGCGCGCCGCGCATGCATGTCGCGGCGAAGGCGCAAGGGCTGCCGCTGATCGTCGGTTCGTTCTTCGAGGTGACGCCGGATGAAGTCGCCCCCGGCCACGATCCGGGCCCCGGCGCGTTCGGCCTCGTGCTGCTCGCGCAGAACCGCGAGGGCTACGGCAACCTGTCCGAGCTGATCTCGTGGCGGCGCATGGCGTCGCCGAAGGGCACGTACCGGCTGACGTCGAGGATGCTGTCGGCGCCGCCCGCCGAGTTCGCACACTTGCGCGGCATGCCCGACTGCTTCGCGATTCTCGTCCCCACGTATCCCGTGCGGGCGGATGTACTCGATGCGCAGGTCGCCTGGTTTCGCGCGACGTTCGGCGCGCGGGCGCGACTCGGGCTCGTGCAACTGCAGCGCCCGCTCGACGGCGCGCAGCGCGAGGAGATTCGCGCGGCCGGCGAGCGGCGCGGCGTGCGTATCGTCGCGCTCGGCGACGTGACGATGCATCGGCGCTCCTGCAAGCCGCTGCAGGACGTGATGACGGCGATCCGCGTCGGGATGCCGGTTTCCGAGTGCGGGTATGCGCTCGCGCCGAATGCGGAACAGCATCTGCGCGCGCGTGGACGCATCGCGAAGCTGTTTTCGCCGGAGGAGCTCGACGAGACCTGCGCGATTCTCGATGCGTGCGATTTCAAACTCGACACACTTCGCTACGAGTATCCCGACGAGATCGTGCCGAAAGGGCTCACGCCGACGCGCCATCTGGAACAGGAAACCTTCGCGGGGGCTGCCACGCGTTATCCGCAGGGCATTCCGGAGAAAGTCGAGAACCAGATCCGGTATGAACTCGACCTGATCGCGCGGCTGAGCTACGAGCCGTTCTTCCTGACCGTCTACGACATCGTCAAATACGCGCGCAGCCAGAACATCCTGTGTCAGGGCCGCGGTTCGGCGGCGAACTCGGTCGTGTGTTATTGCCTCGGCATCACCGAGGTGAATCCCGAGCAGAGCACGATGCTGTTCGAGCGCTTCATCAGCGAGGAGCGCGGCGAGCCGCCCGACATCGACGTCGACTTCGAGCATCAGCGCCGGGAAGAGGTGATCCAGCATATCTACGAAAAATACGGACACGATCGCGCCGCGCTCGCGGCGGCCGTCTCGACGTATCGTCCGCGCGGCGTGCTGCGCGAAACCGGCAAGGCACTCGGTGTCGATCCGATGCTGGTCGATCGCGTCGCGAAGGCGCATCGCTGGTTCGACGGCAGTCGCGACCTGCTGCAGCAATTCGCATCGACCGGGCTCGATCCCGCCACGCCGATCATTCTCGCGTGGGCCGAACTGGCCGGTCGATTGCTGAACTTTCCGCGTCACCTGTCGCAGCACTCGGGCGGCTTCGTGATCAGCCGCGGCAAGCTCACGCGGCTCGTGCCGGTCGAGAACGCGGCGATGGACGGGCGGCGCGTGATCCAGTGGGACAAGGACGATCTCGAGGCGCTCGGGCTGATGAAGGTGGACGTGCTCGCGCTCGGCATGCTGTCGGCGCTGCATCGCGCCTTCGACCTGCGCACCGCATGGCGCGGGCCGCAGGAGGACGGCCAGCCGTTCACGCTGAAGCACATTCCGCAGGATGACGAAGCAACCTACGACATGATCTGCCGCGCCGATACGGTCGGCGTGTTCCAGATCGAATCGCGCGCGCAGATGTCGATGCTGCCGCGCCTGAAGCCGCGCGACTATTACGATCTGGTGGTCGAGGTTTCGATCGTGCGGCCGGGGCCGATCCAGGGTGGTGCCGTGCATCCGTACCTGAAGCGGCGCAGGATCAAGGCGGGAGAAGAGGAAGGGGAGATCACCTATCCGAGCGATGCGCTCAGGGCCGTGCTCGAACGCACGCTCGGCGTCCCGATCTTCCAGGAACAGGTGATGCAGATCGCGATCGTCGCAGCCGGTTTCACGCCCGGCGAGGCCGACCAGTTACGTCGTGCGATGGCGGCATGGAAGCGCAGGGGCGATCTCGGCCCGTATCACGACAAGATCGTGAACGGCATGCTCGAACGCGGCTACGCACGCGAATTCGCCGAACAGATCTTCGAGCAAATCAAAGGCTTCGGCGAATACGGTTTTCCCGAAAGCCACGCAGCCAGCTTCGCGAAACTCGCGTATGCCAGCAGCTGGCTCAAATGCCACGAACCGGCGATCTTCCTCGCCGCGCTGCTGAACAGCCAGCCGATGGGGTTCTATCCGCCGTCGCAGCTCGTGCAGGACGCGAAGCGTCACGGTGTGCAGGTCCTGCCGATCGACGTCACGCACAGCAACTGGGAAGCGTCGCTCGAAGCGCTGCCCGACCAGCCGCCTCCCCACGGCCAGCCTGCCGTGCGGCTCGGCCTGTCGCTCGTGCGCGGCCTCGGCGAAGCCGCCGCGCGCCGGATCGAAGCGGCGCGCGCGGCCGGCCCGTTCGACAACGTCGACGTGCTGGCACGCCGCGCGCAACTCGAACGCCGCGATCTCGAGGCACTTGCCGCCGCGAACGCGCTCGTGACGCTCGCCGGCCATCGTCGCGATGCGTTGTGGCAGGCCGTCGCCGCGGCACCCGAGCGCGACCTGCTCGCCGCCGCGCCGATCGACGAATCCGAGAAACCCGCGCTCGGCGCACCGTCGGAAGCCGACGACATCCTCGCCGACTACGACACCACCGGCCTGACGCTGAACCGCCATCCCGTCGCACTGCTGCGGCCTGCGTTGCGCGCGCAGCGGCTGTCGTCCGCGGCCGAGTTGCGCGATCGCCCCGACGGCCGGCTCGCGCGCGCGTGCGGAATCGTGACGGCCCGCCAGATGCCGGGCACCGCGAAAGGCGTGATGTTCATGACGCTCGAGGACGAAACGGGGTGCGTGAACGTGATCGTGCGACCCGAGCTGCTCGCGCGGCAGCGCCGCGAAACACTCGATTCGCGGCTGCTCGCGGTGTCGGGCGTGTGGCAGGTCGTCAGCGACGTGAGGCACCTCGTCGCGCAGCATTTCGAGGATCTGACGCCGCTGCTCGGCGGCCTGCGCGCGTCGAGCCGCGAATTCCATTGATGTCACCGGGCACGTGCCGCCGGCCCCGCGCGGTGCGTATCGCACGATGCATACCAGTCGGCTCAACTGGTTCTATCCGGGTCTCGGATTCGCTGCCAAAAACCGGCCGAATCGCAACCCGGAACTGTCCCCTTGCATACCAATCCGGGTAAATCCCTATCCCGCATCGCGTTGTAAACAAAGGCTTTCCCGCTACTAAAACGCTTGCCGGGCAAGGCTTCCGGCGATTTCCGCCGCGCTAATACCAGTTCGTTGACTGGTATTATGGTGGTTATATAATGCGTTCACTTTCGACGGTCCGAGATCGTCGTCCGACACCCGGAGGCACATGGAAACCGGCTGGTCCGAACTGGCGCCCGATCCCCTCGACGACACGCCGCTGTATCTGCAGCTCGCCCGCAACCTGGCGAGCGCGATTCACGCCGGCGCGTGGCGGGCCGGGGAGGCGCTGCCGTCGGAGCGGCTGCTGTCGGGGTCGGTCGGCGTGTCGCGGATCACGGCCCGCCGTGCGCTCGCGCTGCTGGTCGAGCAGGGGCTGATCAAGCGGGCGCGCGGCGCGGGCAGCTTCATCACGCCGCGTGTTGCCGATCCGCTGTCGCGTCTCGTCGGCTTCACCGCGAAGATGCAGCAGCGCGGCTTCGTGCCCGATTCGGTGTGGCTGTCGCGCAAGCTGCGCGCCGCGAGCCGCGACGAGATCACGCATCTCGGCCTCGCGCCCGGCGCGACGGTCGCGCGGCTCGAACGGCTGCGCCGCGCGGACGGCATCGTGATGGCCGTCGAGCATTCGACGCTGCCGGCCGCGGTGGTACCCGATCCGCAGGCGCTCGGCGCATCGCTGTACGAATACCTCGAGGCGCGCGGGATGACCGTGGTGCGCGCGCTGCAGCAATTTCGCGCGGCGAACGCGACGCACGAGATCGCGAAGTGGATGGCGGTGAAGCCGGGCTCGGCCCTGCTCGTGATCACGCGCATCGGCTACGGCGTCGACCAGCGCGCGATCGAAGTGACCGAAACGTATTGCCGCGACGACTATTACGACTTCGTCGCGGAACTGAAACGCTGACGCGCGAGACTGCCCGCGCGCCGTGCGCGACCGAACACGACGAAGCGCAACGAAGCGCAACGGATTTGCAAATCGCGACGCGGATGTCCGCGTCACCAGATCATCAAGAGAAACGTCATGCTGACTGGAAACATCCTTACCCCCGACGGCTGGATTCACGGTTCGCTCGATAGCGAGAACGGCCGCATCACCACGCTCGACGGCACGCCCGCCGATCCCGCGAAGAACGACGCACCGTACATCCTGCCCGGCTTCATCGACCTGCATGTGCACGGCGGCGGCGGTGCCGACGTGATGGAAGGCGGCGACGCGATCGAGACGATCGCCCGCACGCATGCGCAGTTCGGCACGACGAGCCTGCTCGCGACGACGATGACCGCGCCGCGCGACGAACTGATGCAGGTCGTCGCCAATCTCGGCAGTGTCGCGCGCACCCGCACGCCCGGTGGCGCACGCGTGCTCGGCGTGCACCTCGAAGGGCCGTACATCAACCCCGGCAAGCTCGGCGCGCAGCCGGACGCGGCCGTGTCGGCCGTGCTCGACGAAGTGCTGAAGTACCTGTCGATCGCGCCGATCCGCGTCGTCACGCTCGCGCCGGAAATCGCCGGCCACATCGAGATCATCGGCGAGATGGCCGCGCGCGGCGTGCGCGTGCAGCTCGGCCACTCGCTCGCGACCTACGACGACGCCGTCGCCGCACTCAAGCACGGCGCATGCGGCTTCACGCACCTGTTCAACGCGATGTCGCCGCTGCATCACCGCAATCCGGGCCTCGTCGGCGCGGCGCTCGCGCATGCCGAGTACGCGGAAATCATCCCCGACCTGCTGCACGTACACCCCGGTGCGATTCGTGCGGCGCTGCGCGCGATCCCGCGCCTGTACGTCGTGACCGACAGCACGTCCGCCACCGGCATGCCCGACGGCGAGTACCGGCTCGGCAGCCAGCACGTGACGAAGTGCCTCGGCGGCGTGCGGCTCGCCGACGGCACGCTCGCCGGCAGCACGCTGACGATGGACCAGGCGCTGCGCAACCTTGTGTCGCTCGGCCTGCCGATCGCCGACGTGTCGAACCGGATGGCGCGCTATGCGGCCGACTACCTCGGCATCGCCGATCGCGGCCGCCTCCAGCGCGGCGCATGGGCCGACCTCGTCGTGTTCGATCGCGACCTGAACCTCACCGCGACCTACGTCGAAGGAGAATCGATTGTCGAATATGCTTAACGAAGCGCGCGAGTCCGCCCAGGTCGTCGCCGCCCAACTCGCCGACACCACGCGCGTCGAAGCGCTCGCCGGCCAGCTGCTCGATCACCCGCCGGCCGTCGCGCTGACGGTCGCGCGCGGCAGCTCGGATCACGCCGCCAGCTATTTCGCGAGCCTGACGATGAGCCGCCTCGGCGTGCCCGTCGCGTCGCTGCCGATGTCGGTGGCGACGCTGCAGCAGGCGCCGCTGAAGGTGCAGGACCAGCTCGCGCTTGCCTTCTCCCAGTCCGGCAAGAGCCCCGATCTCGTCAACACGATGGCCGCGCTGCGCGAAGCCGGCGCGCGCACCGTCGCCGCCGTCAACGTGCTGCCGTCGCCGCTCGCCGATGCGTGCGAGCACCAGTTGCCGCTCCTCGCCGGCCCCGAGCTGTCGGTCGCCGCGACGAAGAGCTATATCGCGATGCTGTCGCTGTCCGCGCAGATCGTCGCGTACTGGCAGCGCGACGCCGCGCTGATGACCGCCTTGCGCGGCCTGCCCGACGTGCTCGCGCAAGCCGGCCAGCTCGACTGGTCGCCGGCCGTCGCCGCGCTCGCGGACATCGAGCGGATGATCGTCATCGGCCGCGGCCTCGGTCTTGCGATCGCGCAGGAAGCCGCGCTGAAACTGAAGGAAACCTCCGGCATCCAGGCCGAGGCGTTCTCGAGCGCCGAAGTCCGTCACGGCCCGATGGAGCTGATCGACCGCGACTATCCGCTGCTGGTGTTCGCGCCGCCGGGGCCCGAGCAGGCCGGGCTGCTGCAGCTCGCGCAGGACATGCGCGCACGCGGCGCCGCCGTGCTGCTCGCGGCGCCTGCCGGCACACCCGGCGCGACCTTGCCGCTTGCGCAGTCCGCCCATTCGGCGCTCGACCCGATCGCCGCCATTCTTTCGTTCTACGTGATGGCGGCGGATCTCGCCGTCGCGCGCGGCCGCAATCCCGACACGCCGCGCCACCTGAACAAAGTCACCGAAACGCACTGATAGCCGAGACCGCCGATGAGACGCGCCGAGGAGTCCCAGTTGAAGAGTTCCACCCATGATCCGATCGTCCTGCATGCCCCGCTGACCGGGCCGATCGTCGCGCTGGTCGATGTGCCCGATCCGGTGTTCTCCGGCGGGATGTTCGGCGACGGCATCGGCATCGACCCGCTCGCGGGCAAGCTCGTCGCGCCGTGCGCCGGCGTCGTGTCGCATCTCGCGCGCACCGGCCATGCGGTGACTATCACGACGCCGCAGGGCGCGGAAGTGCTGCTGCACATCGGCATCGACACCGTCGAGCTGAACGGGCAGGGGTTCACCGCGCATGTCGAAGCCGGCGCGCGGGTCGCGGCGGGCGACCTGCTGATCGAGTTCGATCAGGACGCGGTCGCGCGCAGCGCGCATTCGCTGGTGTCGGTGATCGCGATCGCGAACTCCGACGCGTTCGAGGTCGTCGAGCGCGCGAGCGGTTTCGCGACCGCCGGCGAGACGCCGCTGTTGACGCTGCGCGGCAAGGGCGAAGCCGCCGCGCAGGCGGCGCAGGCCGGTGCCGCGGCGATGCAGGAAGTGCGCCGCGAGCTCGTGCTGACGCAGCCGGGCGGCCTGCATGCACGCCCGGCCGCACGGGCGCGTGAATCCGTGCGCGGCATCGACGCGACGGTCGACGTGCAGTTCGACGGTCGCAAGGCGTCGATCACGAGCGTCGTGGGCCTGCTCGGCCTCGGCGCCGGCGAAGGCGCGACGATCGAACTGATCGGCCGCGGCGCGCACGCGCAGCAAGCCGTCGAAGCGGTCGAACATGAATTGCTGCGCGAAGCGCACGGTGAAGTCGAGGAGAAGCCGGCGCGGCTGCGTTCGCCGGCGCCGCAGATGGTCGTGCGCAATACCGGCGCGCCGCTCGACCCGAACACGCTCGCGGGCGTATGCGCGGCGCCCGGCATCGCGGTCGGCACGCTCGTGCGTCTCGACGATGCGGAAATCGTGCCGCCCGAACAGGCGTCCGGCACGCCCGCGTCGGAAAGCCGCCGGCTCGACCAGGCGCTGAAGGCGGTCGACGCCGAACTCGACGAAACGGTGCGCAACGCGTCGGCACGCGGCGCGGTCGGCGAGGCGGGGATTTTCGCAGTGCATCGCGTGCTGCTCGAGGATCCGACGCTGGTCGACGCGGCGCGCGACCAGATCAGCCTCGGCAAGAGCGCGGGCTTCGCGTGGCGCGCGACGATCCGCGCGCAGATCGACACGCTGTCGAAGCTCGACGACGCGCTGCTCGCCGAGCGCGCGGCCGACCTGCGCGACATCGAGAAGCGCGTGCTGCGCGCGCTCGGTCACACCAGCGGCGCGACGCGCGCACTGCCCGACGAGGCCGTGCTCGCCGCCGAGGAATTCACGCCGTCGGACCTGTCGTCGCTCGATCGCCAGCGCGTGACCGCGCTCGTGATGGCGCGCGGCGGCGCGACGTCGCATGCGGCGATCATCGCGCGCCAGCTCGGCATTCCGGCGCTCGTCGCGGTCGGCGACGCGCTGTACGCGATTCCGGACGGCACGCAGGTCGTCGTCGATGCAAGCGCGGGCCGTCTCGAACACGCACCCACTGCACTCGACGTCGAGCGCGCGCGCCACGAACGCCAGCGTCTGGACGGCGTGCGCGAAGCAAACCGGCAGATGGCCGGTGCCGCCGCCGCGACCACCGACGGCCGCGCGATCGAGGTTGCCGCGAACATCGCGACGCTCGACGACGCGAACACCGCGGTCGACAACGGCGCGGACGCGATCGGCCTGCTGCGCACCGAGCTGATGTTCATCCATCGCCAGGCCGCGCCGAGCGTCGTCGAGCACCAGCAGAGCTACCAGTCGATCGTCGACGCGCTGCAGGGCCGCACCGCGATCATCCGCACGCTCGACGTCGGTGCCGACAAGGAAGTCGACTACCTGACGCTGCCGCCCGAACCGAACCCGGCGCTCGGCCTGCGCGGCATCCGCCTCGCGCAGGTGCGCCCCGACTTGCTCGACGATCAGCTGCAGGGCCTGCTCGCGGTGCAGCCATTCGGCGCGGTGCGCATCCTGCTGCCGATGGTGACGGATGCGGGCGAACTCGTGCGGCTGCGCAAGCGCATCGACGAATTCGCGCGTGCGCAGGGCCGCACCGAGCCGATCGAGGTCGGCGTGATGATCGAGGTGCCGTCGGCGGCGCTGCTTGCCGACCAGCTCGCGCAGCACGCGGATTTCCTGTCGATCGGCACCAACGACCTGACGCAGTACACGCTCGCGATGGACCGCTGCCAGGCCGATCTGGCCGCGCAGTCCGACGGCCTGCATCCGGCCGTGCTGCGCCTGATCGACATCGCGGTGCGCGGCGCGACGAAGCATGGCAAGTGGGTCGGCGTGTGCGGCGCGCTGGGCGGCGATCCGCTCGCGGTGCCGATCCTCGTCGGCCTCGGCGTGACCGAACTGTCGGTGGACCCGGTGTCGGTGCCGGGCATCAAGGCGCGCGTGCGCCGTCTCGATTACCAGCTGTGTCGCCAGCGTGCGCAGGATCTGCTCGCACTCGACTCGGCACAGGCGGTAAGGGCAGCAAGCCGCGAGGTCTGGCCGCTCGACTGAACGTCGACGGCGGGCGCGCGACCCGTTTCACCACGAAAGCAATTCGTTCAACGACGATTAATGACGAGACATGGACTGGAGGACTGAATGGACGGGAATCCGTTTCTGAAGATACAGGGCCTGGGCCGGGCGCTGATGCTGCCGATCGCGGTGTTGCCGGTCGCCGGCATCCTGCTGCGGCTCGGGCAGCCGGATGTGTTCAACATCAAGATGATCGCCGACGCCGGCGGCGCGATCTTCGACAACCTGCCGCTCCTGTTCGCGATCGGCGTGGCGGTCGGTTTCGCGAAGGACAACAACGGCGTGGCGGCGCTCGCGGGCGCGATCGGCTACCTGATCGAAACCGCGATCATGAAGGACATCGATCCCAAGCTGAACATGGGCGTGCTGTCCGGGATCATCGCGGGCGTGGTCGCGGGGCTGCTGTACAACCGCTACAAGGACATCAAGCTGCCGGACTACCTCGCGTTCTTCGGCGGCAAGCGGTTCGTGCCGATCATCACGGGGTTGGTGTGCGTGATACTCGGCATCGTGTTCGGATACGTGTGGCAGCCGGTCCAGCATGCGATCGACGCGGCCGGCCAGTGGCTCACGACGGCGGGCGCGATCGGCGCGTTCGTGTTCGGCTTCCTGAACCGCCTGCTGCTCGTCACGGGCCTGCACCACATCATCAACTCGCTGGCGTGGTTCGTGTTCGGCAACTTCACGCCGCCGGCCGGCGGCGAGATCGTGCACGGCGACCTGCACCGCTTCTTCGCGGGCGATTCGACCGCGGGCACCTTCATGGCCGGCTTCTTCCCGATCATGATGTTCGGCCTGCCGGCCGCGTGTCTCGCGATGCTGCACGAAGCACCGAAGGAACGCCGCGCGATGGTCGGCGGCCTGCTGTTCTCGATGGCGCTCACGTCGTTCCTGACCGGCGTGACCGAGCCGATCGAATTCAGCTTCATGTTCCTCGCGCCGGTGCTGTACGTGATCCACGCGGTGCTCACCGGGCTGTCGCTCGCGATCTGCCAGTTGCTCGGCGTGAAGCTCGGCTTCACGTTCTCGGCCGGCGCGATCGACTACGTGCTGAACTACGGGCTGTCGACGAAGGGCTGGATCGCGATTCCGCTCGGCATCGCGTACGGTGTCGCGTACTACGGGCTGTTCCGCTTCTTCATCCGCAAGTTCAACATGGCGACGCCGGGCCGCGAGCCGGCCTCGGCCGATGCGGCGACCGAGTCGTTCGCATCGGGCGGTTTCGTCGCACCGGCTGCGGGTGCCGCGGCGGCCGCGCCGCGAGCGCTGCGCTACATCGCCGCGCTCGGCGGTGCGGGCAACCTGACGGTCGTCGACGCATGCACGACGCGCCTGCGCCTGAGCGTCGTCGACCCGGAGAAGGTGTCGGAGCCTGAACTGAAGTCGATCGGCGCGCGCGGCGTGCTCAAGCGCGGCGGCAACAGCGTGCAGGTGATCATCGGGCCCGAGGCCGACATCATTGCCGACGAGATGCGTTCGGCGATCG
>NZ_VWWG01000193.1:0-11516 GCF_011753085.1 Burkholderia sp. Tr-862 | reverse complement strand
TCGACTTGCACCACCACTGACAGCTTAAAAGCCAGGCTGTAGTCCCGCTGCGTCCGCTTGATCCCTTGCTCCATCTGGCACCTCCTCGCCTCGGCGAAAAAGTGTCAACCTATTTCAGGATGGGTCACCGGAAAAAGAAAAAGCCCTGATTTCTCAGGGCTTTTTCTTTGCTACTTGGAGGCGCGAGCCGGAGTCGAACCGGCCTAAACGGCTTTGCAGGCCGCTGCATAACCGCTTTGCTATCGCGCCAAAAGCGGACTGCCCGGATGCCGTGAAGGCAAGCGGCAGATTTTTATTCGAGGACCATCAGTCCATCAAATAAAAAGGGAAGCGAGGCTTCCCCATTACCTGGAGCGGGAGACGAGTCTCGAACTCGCGACCTCAACCTTGGCAAGGTTGCGCTCTACCAACTGAGCTACTCCCGCATTGTCCTGCACCTGCAGCGCTTTGCCGTACAACACGCTGCCAGAAAAATCTGGAGCGGGAGACGAGTCTCGAACTCGCGACCTCAACCTTGGCAAGGTTGCGCTCTACCAACTGAGCTACTCCCGCATTGTCCTGCACCTGCAGCGCTTTGCCGTACAACACGCTGCCAGAAAAATCTGGAGCGGGAGACGAGTCTCGAACTCGCGACCTCAACCTTGGCAAGGTTGCGCTCTACCAACTGAGCTACTCCCGCGTATTGCTGCCTACTGCTTCCGTCACACACTTACTTCGTCGTGCAGCGGAGAAGCGAGATTATGGCGAAGGCACATTCGTGTGTCAAGGGCTTTTCCAGCCCTTTTTCTAAAAACCGTCGCGATCGAATGGGCGGATCGCGTCATGCGCCGCCGCGCTCGCGGATCTGCGGCCATGCGAGCTTCATGTAGTACAGCATCGACCAGATCGTCAGCACCGCCGCGAGATACATCAGCCACTCGCCCCACACGCGCGTGTCGATCGTCGCGATGCCGAGCGGCAGCGGGCCGTAGTACAGCAGCATCGGGATCGCGACCATCTGGCACGCGGTCTTGAACTTGCCGAGCTGGTTCACCGCGACGCTCTTCGACGCGCCGATCTGTGCCATCCATTCGCGCAGCGCCGAGATCGCGATCTCGCGACCGACGATCACCAGCGCGATCGCCGCATCGACCCGCGAAATCTGCACGAGGATCAGCAGCGCGGCCGTCACCATCAGCTTGTCCGCTACCGGATCGAGGAAGGCGCCGAACGACGACGTCTGGTTCCACTTGCGGGCGAGAAACCCGTCGAACCAGTCGGTCAGCGCGGCGAGGATGAAGATCGCCGCTGCCGCGAGGTTGCGGTGCGCGCCGCCCATCACCGTGTCCGGCAGATAGAACACGCCGACGACGAGCGGAATCAGCACGATCCGGACCCACGTCAGGAAAATCGGGAAATTGAACGGCATGGCATGCGGGTCAGTAAGGGATTCGCAATTGTGCCGTGTCGACCGGCCTGCTACAAGGACGCAAGAACGCGAGAGCGCCGGCAGGCGCGGCCGGTCGCACGGCCCGGATCAGTGAAGCTGCTTGTAGATCTGCTCGGCGAGCGCGTGCGAGATGCCCTCGACGCTCGCCAGTTCCTCGACGCTCGCGGCGACCACCCCGCGCAGCCCGCCGAACCGCGCGAGCAGCCGCTGACGGCGTTTCGCGCCGACCCCTTCGAGCTCCTCGAGCCGCGACGTCTGGCGTGCCTTCGCCCGCTTCGCGCGCATCCCGGTGATCGCAAAACGGTGCGCCTCGTCGCGGATCTGCGCAACCAGCATCAGCGCGGCGCTCTCCTTGCCGAGTTCGAGCGGCGTGCGGCCGTCCGCGAACACGAGCGTCTCGAGGCCGACCTTGCGCCCCTCGCCCTTCGCGACGCCGACCAGCATCGACGTGTCGAGTCCGAGCTCGGTGAACACCTGCCGCGCGATCTCGACCTGTCCCTTGCCGCCGTCGATCAGCACGATGTTCGGCAGCAAACTCGAGGCCTCGGCCTGGCGCGTCGATTCGCCGTCGATGCCGGCCGCGTCATCGGCGGCGGCCGCCTGCGCGGCCAGCTCGACCATCTTCTCGTAGCGGCGCGTCAGCACCTGCCGCATGGCCGCGTAATCGTCGCCCGGCGTGATGCCGGTGATGTTGTAGCGACGGTACTCGCCCGACTGCATCTTGTGATGGTGGTAGACCACGCACGACGCCTGCGTCGCCTCGCCCATCGTGTGACTGATGTCAAAACACTCGATCCGCAGCATCGCGAGATCGTCGCATTCGAAGCTGAGCGTCTCCGCGAGCGCGCGCGTGCGCGCCTGCTGCGAGCCCTGCTCGGACAGCAACCGTGCAAGCGCGAGCCGGGCATTCTGTTCAGCCATCGACAGCCACGCGCGCCGCTGCCCCTGCGGCTGCCGCACCAGCGATACCTTGTGACCGGCCTGCTCGGACAGCAGCTCGAGCAGGTCGCGGCTCGCGGGCGCATGGCTCACGACCAGCACGGGCGGCACGCGATTGCCGAGATAGTGCTGCGCGATGAACGCATCGAGCACCTCGGCCTCGACCGATGCCCCTGATGCCCCCGACGCCGATGACGCCGCGTCACGCGCGGCGACAGCTTCGCCCGCCGGCTCGCCGGGCAACGCCGCGGCCACTTCGTCGGCACCATCCGCCCCGTCGGCTTCGTCGCCGAGCCCGCCTTCGGCAAGCGTCAGCGCACTTTCGACATGCGCCGGGAAATAGGCCTTGTCGCCAAGATGCCGGCCGCCGCGCACCATCGCCAGGTTCACGCACACGCGTCCGCCCTGCGCGACCACCGCCAGGATGTCGACGTCGCTGTCGCTGCCGACTTCGATCGCCTGCTGGTGCAGCACCGTCGCGAGCGAACTCATCTGGTTGCGCACGGCAGCCGCCTGCTCGAACTTCAGCTCGGCCGCGAACGCGTGCATCTTCTGCTCGAGCTCCTTCATCACTTCCGACTGCCGGCCGAGCAGGAAGCGCGCGGCGTTCGACACGTCGATCGCGTAGTCGTCCGCGGAAATCGCACCGACGCATGGCGCCGTGCAGCGCCCGATCTGATGCAGCAGGCACGGCCGCGTGCGGTTGTTGAAAACCGAATCCTCGCAGGTGCGCAACTGGAATACGCGCTGCAGGATCTGGATGCTCTCGCGCACGGCCCACGCGCTCGGGAACGGTCCGAAATACTGGTTCTGCTTGTCGACCGAGCCGCGGTAGTAGGCCATGCGCGGAAAGCGGTGCGCGGTGAGCTTCAGGTACGGATACGACTTGTCGTCGCGAAACAGGATGTTGTAGCGCGGCGCGAGCGCCTTGATCAGGTTGTTCTCGAGCAGCAGCGCCTCGGCCTCCGAGCGCGTGACGGTCGTCTCGATGCGCGCGATGCGCGTGACCATCATCGCGATGCGCGGCGACAGCTGCGTCTTCGTGAAATAGCTCGACACGCGCTTCTTCAGGTCGCGCGCCTTGCCGACGTAAAGCACGGCGCCCGCCGTGTCGTAGTAGCGGTAGACGCCCGGCATGTGCGGCAACTGGGCGAGGATCTTCTTCGGTTCGAACGGGATGTCGGCGGCTTCTGGGGATGTCATGCGTGATCCGGGGGCCTTGTGGCGCGGAACGGGTCCATTAGAATCGCCAGTTTAGAGCATTCACCGGCCCGCTTCGATGCCCCGCACCGCCCCCGCTTCCGCTTCACCGCTCGCGCCCGACGAACCGATCGCATGCGACCTCTTCTGCACCGTGATCGACAACTTCGGCGACATCGGCGTGTGCTGGCGCCTCGCGCGCCAGCTCGCGCACGAACACGGCTGGCAGGTGCGCCTCTTCATCGACGACCTGCACACGTTCGCGCGGCTGCTGGCGGGCGTCGATCCCGAGGCGGGCCGGCAGACGCTCGACGGCATCGTGGTCGAACACTGGCATGCGGAAGTCGGCGACGCGCTCGAGATCGCCGATGTCGTGATCGAGGCGTTCGCGTGCGAGCTGCCCGGCGCGTATCTCGCGGCGATGGCCCGCCGCACGCGCCGCCCCGTGTGGATCAATCTCGAATATCTGAGCGCCGAAGACTGGGTCGCCGATTTCCATTTGCGGCCGTCGCCGCATCCGCGCTACCCGTTGCTGAAGACGTTCTTCTTCCCGGGACTGTCGGCCGGCACGGGCGGCGTGCTGAAAGAACGCGACCTCGACGCGCGCCGCGCGGCCTTCGAAGCCGACACGGCGGCGCGTGCCGCGTGGTGGCGGCATGCGACCGGCGACGCGCCGCCGGCGCCCGGCACGACGGTCGTCAGCCTGTTCGCGTATGAAAATCCGGCCGTCGACGCACTGCTCGCGCAGTGGCGCGACAGCCCGTCGCCCGTCGTCGCGCTCGTGCCGGCCGGCCGCGTGTCTCCGGCCGTCGCCCGCTTTTTCGGGGTCGAATCGTTCGGTGCCGGCGCACGGGCAACGAGCGGCAACCTGACCGCATACGGGCTCGCGTTCGTCCCGCAGGCCGACTTTGACCCGCTGCTGTGGGTGGCCGACATCAATTTCGTGCGTGGCGAGGATTCGTTCGTCCGCGCGCAATGGGCGCGCAAGCCGTTCGTGTGGCACATCTACCCGCAGGCCGACGACGCACACCTGCCGAAGCTCGACGCCGCGCTCGCGCACCTGTCGGCCGGCCTCGCCGGCGCGCCGCGCACGGCGCTCGAGCGCTTCTGGCATGCTTGGAATGGCGTCGGCACGCCCGATTGGGGCGATTTGCTCCAGCATCGTGCCGCACTCGACGCCAATGCGGCCCGCTGGGCCGATGCACTGGCGAGTGTCGGCGATCTCGCCGGAAAGCTGGCGGAATTCGCAAAATCTCAGTTAAAATAAGCGGTTATCCGACGGCTGACTACGCAAGCGCTCGCGTTCGAGGCACTTGGCGCCCATCGGAACTCCCCCCGCTTGCGCCGTCAGCCGTTGCGCAACGCTCAGGCATCTATTTATTTGATTGGATCAGGACAGTTTTTTATGAAGACCGCACAGGAACTCCGCGTAGGCAACGTCGTGCAGATCGGCAGCGACGCATGGGTCATCGCAAAGACGGAATACAACAAGTCGGGCCGTAACGCCGCCGTCGTCAAGATGAAGATGAAGAACCTGCTGACGAACGCAGGTCAGGAATCGGTCTACAAGGCCGACGACAAGTTCGACGTCGTCATGCTCGACCGCAAGGAAGTGACGTACTCGTACTTCGCCGACCCGATGTACGTGTTCATGGACGCCGACTACAACCAGTACGAAGTCGAAGCGGAAATGATGGGCGAAGCGCTGAACTACCTCGAAGACGGCATGGCTTGCGAAGTCGTGTTCTACAACGAGAAGGCGATCTCGGTCGAACTGCCGACGATCCTGGTTCGCGAGATCACCTACACGGAACCGGCCGTCAAGGGCGACACGTCGTCGGGCAAGGTGCTGAAGAACGCCAAGCTCGCAACGGGCTTCGAACTGCAAGTGCCGCTCTTCTGCAGCACCGGCGACAAGATCGAAATCGATACGCGTACGAACGAATACCGCAGCCGCGCGTAATCGCCTGCGATTTTCGTATCGAACAAAGCGCCCTTCGGGGCGCTTTTTGTTTGCCTGCCGTCAACAGCACTGAGGGCGTCGGCACCATAGGTCACACAAAATCCAGCACTAAAGGTATTCAATTTGTATCATCGGTAACTGTTTTATAGCGACAGAGAAATAATGCACGTCAGGCGTGCAGCGGGGCATAAAATCAGTCTTTAATCTGACATGCGGCTGCGGCTGGCTCGACGGCCGACAGCCCGCCTCTCTTGACTCGACTCGCGTCCACCATGCCACACGCCCTGATTGTCGAAGACGATCCCAACAGTCTGTCCGGCCTGACCGCGCTGCTTGCCGCAGACGGCTTCTCGGTCGACACGGCCACGTCGCTCGCCGAGGCACGCACGGCGCTCGGCCGCTCGATTCCCGATGTCGTCCTCGTCGACCTGAACCTGCCGGACGGCAGCGGGTTCGACCTGCTCCAGCACCTGCCGCAGCAGCAGCCGAACGGGTCGCTGCCGGTGATCGTGCTGACGGGCAACGCGACGGTGGAGAGCGCGATCGAAGGCCTGCGTCACGGCATCTGGGACTACCTGCTGAAGCCGATCAACATTCCGCGCCTGCGCAGCCTGCTGGCCCGGATTCCGCGGCCCTACGAACTGATCGACGAAGTGCGGACGCTGCGCGCGTCGCTGCGCCACCTCGGCCGGTTCGGCGCACTGGTCGGCCGCAGCGAGGCGATGCAGCACGTGTACGACATGATCGAGCACAACGCGGGCACCGAAACGGCCGTGCTGTTCGCAGGCGAGGCCGGCACCGGCAAGAAGCTGGCCGCGCGCACGCTGCACGACCTGAGCCGGCGCCGCAAGGGGCCGTTCGTGTCGTTCGACTGCCGCACGATCGCGCAAGCCGGCCGTCACGGCGCGTCGCTCGACAGCATCCTGTTCGGCCATGAGCGCGGCGCGTTCGACGGCGCCGAGCGGCGCGAATCGGGCCTGTTCGAACAGGCCGGCGGCGGCACGCTGTGCCTCGACGAGATCACCGCACTGCCGCTCGTGCTGCAGGAGGCGCTGCTGCATGCGCTCGACTCGCAGAACTTCATGCGGATCGGCGGCACGAGCTCGATCGCGAGCGATTTCCGGCTGATCGCGACCACGCGCCGCCCGGCCCGCGAGGCGGTCGCGAACGGCATGCTGCGCGAGGATCTGTGGCTGCGTCTCGATGCGGCCTCGATCACGATGCCGCCGCTACGCGAGCGCGACGGCGATGCGCTCGCCATCGCGGACTCCCTGATCGACGAACTGAACCGCGACGCGGGCGCCACCGGCCGCAGCACGACCGACAAGCGCGCGGCGCAGGGCTTCGTGCGCGAATGCCTGTCGTACGAATGGCCCGGCAACGTGCGCGAACTGCAGGAGCGCGTGCGCTTCGCCTATGACGCGTCCGGCGACTTCATCGAGACGCTGCGCGCCGGCGAAGCGAGCTTCGCGGCCGGCGCCGCACTGAACGGCAGCAGCGTGCAGATCAAGGTCGGCACCCCGCTGTCCGACGTCGAGGATCTGCTGATCCGCGCGACGCTCGACGCGGTGGGCGGCACGCGCCATCGCGCCGCCACGCTGCTCGGCATCAGTCCCAAGACGCTGTACAACAAGCTCCAGCGGATGAAGGTCAACTGACCGGGCCGCCGTTGTTGGAGGCGCTGGCTGGAGCTGACGGTTAGTTGCGTTAAGACGTATCGCCCGCGCTTCACACCCCAATGAAAAAGCCGCGCAAATGCGCGGCTTTTCGTTTTCGGCAACGGGAGAGCGGCATCGCCCCCTTCCCCGCTTACGCCAGTGCGCTGCTCAACAGCGCCTGCGCCTGCAGATACTCGGGCTGCGCGATCAGCTTGTCCCACTTGAGCGACTTGCCGCGCGCCCGCATCCGCTTGAGGCGTCGCACCGACTCGGCCGACGCCTGCGCCTTCAGCCCGTTCAGCACGACCTCGGCCGCCTCCGGCTGGTTGCAGACGAGCACCATGTCGCAGCCGGCGGCGAGCGCCGCGTCGGCCGCCTGCGTGAGCGTGCCGCCTTCGCGTGCCGCCTCCATCGACAGGTCGTCGCTGAAGATCGCGCCGTTGAAGCCCAACTGCCCGCGCAGGATGTCCTGCAGCCACACGCGCGAGAAGCCGGCCGGCCGCTTGTCGACCTGCGTGTAGATCACGTGCGCGGGAATCACGGCGGACAGCGACAGCCCGAGCCAGTCGTACGGCGCGACGTCCTGCTTGAGGATCGCGTCGAGCGGCCGGTCGTCGGTCGGCAGCGCGACGTGCGAATCGGCTTCCGCGAAGCCGTGCCCCGGGAAATGCTTGCCGCAGTTCGCCATGCCCGCGAGCGACAGCCCGTGGTTCAGGCTCTTCGCGAGCAGCGTGACGACGCGCGGGTCGCGATGGAACGCGCGATCGCCGATCACCTTCGATTGCCCGTAGTCGAGGTCGAGCACCGGCGTGAAACTCATGTCGATCCCGCACGCGCGCAGCTCGGCGGCCAGGATGTAGCCGACCGCGGTGGCGACCTTCGTCGCGAGCAGCACGTCGCGGTCCCACAGTTCGCCGAGGCGGCGCATCGCGGGCAGCACCGTGAAGCCGTCGGTGCGGAACCGCTGCACGCGACCGCCCTCGTGATCGACGGCGATCAGGATGTCCTCGCGCACCGCGCGGATCGAATCGGTCAGCGCGGTCAGCTGCGAGCGGTTCTGGAAATGCCGCGCGAACAGGATCACGCCGCCGGTGTTCGGATGGGCAAGGCGCCGCGCATCGTCGCGCGACAGGGCCGTGCCGACGACGTCGAGCATGACCGGGCCGGGAGTCGTTTTCATCGAATCGGGAAGTCCGTCAGGGAGTGGTTCGGGAAACAGGTGCGGGTGCGGGCGGCGGCGCGGCGTCGGTCTCGGCGACCACGAACGACACCGCGTAGTCGCGTTCGTCGCTGACCGTCACGCGTGCCGTGATGCCGCGCGCGGCGAGCCAGTCGGCCAGCTCGCCCGACGCGACGACGTACGGTTCGCCGCTGCGCTGGTTGAGGGTCTGCAGCGCGCGCCAGGTCATCGGCCAGTGCATGCCGAGGCCGATCGCCTTCGAGAACGCTTCCTTCGCGGAAAAGCGCGTCGCGAGGAACGCGATGCCGCGCGCCTCGGAGCGCGCGCGGCGCGCGTGAAACACGCGCAGCTCGTCGGGGCCCAGCACCTTCTCGGCAAACCGGCCGCCCGTGCGCTCGAGCACGGCCGCGATGCGGCTCACCTGGACGATGTCGGTGCCAATACCGTAGATCGCCATGTCAACGCCCGCCGTGATGCGCGGACGATGCCGGGTGACGAGCGAAGCGCGCGCGGAGGGAATGCATCGTCAGCGCGCGCCGCCGTGCAGCGCGGCGACACGCGCGGCGACCATGATCGCCTTCATCTCGCGCACCGCGTTGTCCCAGCCCGCGAAGATCGCGTGCGCGACGATCGCGTGGCCGATGTTCAGTTCGACGATGCCGTCGATCGCGGCGATCTGCTGCACGTTCGTGTAATGCAGACCGTGGCCCGCGTTGACCTTCAGGCCCAGTTGCGCGCCGGCCTGCACGCCCGCGACGATGCGCTCGTATTCGCGCTGCTGCTCGGCTTCGTCGTGCGCATCGGCGTAGCGGCCCGTGTGCAGCTCGACCACCGGCGCACCGGCTTCGTGCGCGGCGCGGATCTGCGTTTCGTCCGGATCGATGAACAGCGACACGCGCACGCCGGCGTCGGCGAGCTGCTTGCAGGCCGCACGCACGGCCTCGAAGCGGCCGGCGACGTCGAGGCCGCCTTCGGTCGTCAGCTCCTCGCGCTTCTCGGGCACGAGGCACGCGTCGTGCGGACGCACTTCACACGCGATGTCGAGCATCTCGGCCGTCACCGCGCATTCGAGGTTCATGCGCGTCTTCAGCAGCGGGCGCAGCGTGCGCACATCGGCGTCGACGATGTGGCGGCGGTCCTCGCGCAGGTGCAGCGTGATCACGTCCGCCCCGGCCTCTTCGGCGGCGAGCGCCGCGCGGACCGGATCGGGGTAGGCCGTGCCGCGCGCGTTGCGCAGCGTCGCGACGTGGTCGATGTTCACGCCAAGATCGATGGCGGTGGGCGTTGTCAGGAAGAAGCTCATAGGTTTTGCAGGTCGATCAGGATCTGACGCGTGGCAAGCGGCGTACCGCCGAGATAGGTGTTCAGCAGGAAGCGCATCAGCGTCTTGCTTTGCGCAACCGTCTGGGCTCGATGGTAATCGTCCTGCTCCATGTCGAGCAACGTCTGTCCGGTAATCACCGGCCAGTGCGACGGCACGTCGTCGTCGGCATTGCGCACGCCACGCTCGGGATCGAACACGTAGCGGCGATCGGGTTCGACCGCACGGCGCGCGACCGTGCGGTTCAGCGCCATCGCATAGCCGGTCTCGCGCAGCAGCACGCGCTCGAACGAGCGCAGCACCTGCACCGCGGGTTCGCCGTGGGCGAGGCGCGTGAGCGTCAGCACGTAATGATTGAAGAGCGGCGGCTGGGGATCTTCGCGCGCGCAGAATTTCACGAGCAGCTCGTTCACGTAGAAGCCGCACAGCAGCCCGTCGCCGCCGAGCGGCAGCATCCCGCCCACCCACTCGGCGCCCGTCAGCGTGCGCACTTCGGATTTGCCCGACCAGGACAGCAGCAGCGGCTGGAACGTCTGCAGCACGCCGCGCAGCGCGGAGTGCGGGCGCTTCGCGCCCTTCGCGACCAGCGCGAGGCGGCCGTGATCACGCGTGAGCACGTCGATGATCAGGCTCGTTTCCCGGTACGGATAGCTGTGCAGCACGAACGCCGGCTGCTCGGCGACGCGGAAATCGGACGTGCGAGACGTCGCGCGCCGCGCCTTGCGACGCGGCGGTTCGGGCGGTGCCGGCAGCGGCGCGTCGTTCGCGCCGGCGGTCACCGCGTCTTCGGTCGACGTCAGCGCGTCATTCGTACCCATAGGCGCGCAGCCCCGCCTCGTTGTCGGCCCAGCCGCTCTTCACCTTCACGAAGGTCTCGAGATACACGGGGCCGTCGAACAGCCTCTCCATGTCCATTCGCGCCTCGGTGCTGATCTGCTTGAGCTTCTCGCCCTTCTTGCCGATCACCATCGCCTTGTGCGAATCGCGCTCGACGAGGATCGTCGCGAAGATGCGCTTCAGGCGCCCTTCCTCCTCGAACTTGTCGATCAGCACGGTGCTCGTGTACGGCAGTTCGTCGCCGGTCCAGCGGAACACCTTCTCGCGCAGGATTTCGGCCGCGAGGAAGCGCGAGCTGCGGTCGGTCAGTTCGTCCTCGCCGTAGATCGGTTCGCCTTCCGGCAGGTACGGCTTGATCGTTTCCAGCAGGCGCTTGATGTCTTCCGGCCGCTGCGCCGACAGCGGCACGAGTTCGGTGAATTCGCGCAGCCCGCTCATCTGCTGCATGAACGGGAACAGCGTCGCCTTGTCGGTCACGCGGTCGATCTTGTTCGCGATCAGCAGCGTCGGCATGCCGGGCGGGATCAGGTCGAGCACCTTCTGGTCGTCGGGCCCGAAGCGGCCAGCCTCGATCACGAACAGGATCACGTCGACCGACGTGAGCGTCGACGTGACCGCGCGGTTCAGCGAGCGGTTCAGCGCGGTGCTGTGACGGGTCTGGAAGCCCGGCGTGTCGACGAACACGAATTGCGCGTCGTCGAACGTGTTGATGCCGGTGATGCGATGGCGGGTCGTTTGCGCCTTGCGCGACGTGATGCTGATCTTCTGGCCGACGAGTGCGTTCATCAACGTCGACTTGCCGACGTTCGGACGGCCCACGATCGCGATCATGCCGCAACGGAAACCGGTAGGAGCGGGAGTGTTCATATCGTTTGGGAGACAGGTTCTGAACCGGCCGCGCGGCGCGCGGCCCGATCGGTGGGCAATTCAGTGGTCGGCATCGGCCGCGCGCGCCTGCGCGGCAGCGAGGGTGGCGCCGCCCGGCGGCA
>NZ_VWWG01000192.1:0-11398 GCF_011753085.1 Burkholderia sp. Tr-862 | reverse complement strand
CACGCCGAGCGCGGCCGCGAGCGCCTTTTCGTCGGCCGACAGCCCTGCGGCCGCGCTGCGATCGTGCTGCGACACGTGCGATGCGCCGTAAGGCGTGCCGCCGGTGCGCGTCGTGCTGAGCGCGGCTTCCGTGTACGGGATCCCGACGATCATCATTCCGTGATGCAGCAGCGGCAGCATCATCGACAGCAGCGTCGATTCCTGGCCGCCGTGCAGGCTGCCGGTCGACGTGAACACGCTCGCCGGCTTGCCGGTCAGCGCGCCCGACAACCATTGCGGGGTCGTGCCGTCGAGGAAATACTTGAGCGAGGCGGCCATGTTGCCGAAGCGGGTCGGCGAGCCGAGCGCGAGACCCGCGCATTCCTCGAGATCGCGCAGCTCCGCGTACGGCGGGCCGTCGGCGGGGATGTCGGGGGCGGTGGCTTCGCAGACCGTCGAGACGGACGGCACGGTGCGGATGCGCGCCTGCATGCCGGGCACGCTGTCGACGCCGTTCGCGATGGCGAGCGCGAGATCGCGCGTGGCGCCGTGACGGCTGTAATAGAGGACGAGAATGTCTTTCATGGGCGACGGGGCCGCGTGCGGCCGCGCGGATGCCCGGTGCAGTCGGCCCCTGCTGGATCGAGCGGCTATTATAGGGGCTGAAGTCGTCGCGCAGCGCGCCGTCGGGCGCGCGGCATCAAGAAGGAGAAACCGTTTGCCGAAGTTGAGCGTCGATCTCGACACCATCAAGCGCCTCGCGCAGTTCGCGGCCCGGCGCAGCGCCGAGGATCGCATCCCGCAAGTGGCGGGCAGCCTCACGTTCACGACGATGCTGGCACTCGTGCCGCTCGTGACGGTCGCGTTCGCGCTGTTCACCGCGTTCCCGATGTTCTCGTCGTTCCAGATCTCGCTGCAGGGGTTCCTCGCGGACCACCTGATGCCCGCGCAGTTCAACGTCCAGATCTTCAAGTACCTGAACCAGTTCGCGTCGAAAGCCAAGGGGCTGACGACGGCCGGCCTGATCGTGCTCGTCGTCACGTCGGTGATGACGATGATGACGATCGAATCCGCGTTCAACCTGATCTGGCGGGTGCGCAAGCCGAGACCGTTCGCGCAGCGCGTGCTCGCGTACTGGGCGCTGATCACGCTCGGCCCGCTGCTGTTCGGCGTGAGCCTGTCGATCTCGTCGTACCTGTTTACGCAGTCGCTGGCGTTCACCGGCGCCGCGCCGTCGACGTCGATCGTCGAGTGGCTGCTCGCGCTCGTGTCGCTGCCGCTGACCGTGCTCGCGTTCACGCTGCTGTACGTGTACCTGCCGAACTGCACGGTCGCGTGGCGCGACGCGGTGATCGGCGGCCTATTCGCGGCCATCGCGTTCGAGCTTGCGAAGCGCGGCTTCGGCTATTACGTGCGGCGCATTCCGACCTATACGGCCGTATACGGCGCATTCGCGGCGCTGCCGGTGTTCCTGCTGTGGGTGTATCTGAGCTGGTTCATCGCGCTGCTCGGGGCGATGGTCGCGTCCGCGCTGCCGGCGATCCGCGTCGGGCAGTTCCATCGCATCCACTATCCGGGCAGCGACTTGCTCGACGCGCTCGAATTGCTCGCGCGGCTGGCCGAGGCGCACGAAGTCGGCAAGGCGGGCTATACGGCGACGCGGCTCGCGACCATGTTGCGCTGCGACATGGAAACCGCGCAGCGGCTGCTGCTGACGATGGAGGAGCGGGAATGGATCGCGCGGCTGGATGGCGGTGAAGTCGGGCCGCGCTACATCCTGCTGGCGAACCCGGTGCGCCTGACGCTCGCGCAGCTGTTCGACGTGCTGGTGATCGACCGCACGGAGCTGACTTACCAGCTGCAGCGGCGCCGCAGCCACGTCAATGGCGCGGCATTGCTCGAGGTGCTGTCGAACGACCGGTTCGACGTATCGCTCGCGTCGCTGATCGCCGCGCACCGGCTCACAGGTGCGCAGCCGGCGGAAAGCGTGCCCGGGCCGGTGCCCGGCGGGGCGCCCGACCCGCACGCGCGGCCGCCGAAAACGGCGTGACGCGGTGCCGGGCGGGTGTTACAGCGCAATCTTGCCGGTGCAGATGTCCTTGAACATCACCCAGTCGCCCATCAGGCTGTAGATCGGGTGCCGGAACGTGGCGGGGCGGTTCTTCTCGAAGAAGAAGTGTCCGACCCACGCGAATCCGTAGCCGCACACGATCGCCGCCGGCAGCCACAGCCAGTGGCCCGTCGCGATCGCCATCGCGACGCAGCCGATCACGCCGAGCGAGCCGATGAAATGCAGCCGCCGTGACGTCAGGTTCTGGTGTTCGTTCAGGTAGTACGGGTAGAAATCAGCGAAGCTGGCGAATTGCTCCGTATGCGTATGCGCCATGGCCGTCTCCTCTGGCCGCCGTCCATGCAGCCATTGTGCGGCGGGCGGCCCGCGTCCGCAAGCGCCGGCGGCCGCGCCGCGCGGGCCCGCGCTTTCCTTTTGACAGGCTTTCCGATAGGATCGAAAGCGATTTGCATTCAAGCTTGAGGGGACTACGATGCGCGTCAGCGATATTCTGAAAGTGAAGGGCAACACGCTGTTTACGGTGACGCCCGATAAGCCGCTGCGCGAAGCGGTCGATACGATGGCCGAACACGATATCGGTTCGCTCGTCGTGATGGAGTACGGCGATCTCGTCGGGATGCTGACGTTCCGCGAGATCATCCTGCGCCTGCATGTCAACGGCGGTGCGATCGGCGACGTGCAGGTGCGCAAGGTGATGGACGAGCCGCTCACCTGCACGCCGGAAACCGATGTCAACGAAGTGCGCCGGATGATGCTCGAGCGCCATGCGCGCTACATGCCGGTGCTCGACAAGAAGGTGCTGATGGGCGTCATCTCGTTCTACGACGTCGCGAAGACGGTCGTCGAGGCGCAGAGCTTCGAGAACCGGATGCTGAAGGCGTACATCCGCGACTGGCCGGAATCGGAAGCCGAAGCGCACAAATCGTGAAGCACGTCGCGCCCGGTGCCATGACGCGCGGGCGCTGCCATTCGACGACCGGCGGCGCAGGTTCAACCTGCGCCGCCGTTTTTTCAACAACAACAACACGAGGCCCGCGCAGCTTCGCCCAGACGATGCGCGCGTATTCCGCATGAGCGATCACACGCAAGTCTCTTCCGCGTCGCGCGGCGAACGGCGCGCCCACGCGTCGCAGTTCGACCTGTTGCGCCAGCGCCGTTTCGCACCGTTCTTCACGACCCAGTTCCTGGGCGCGCTGAACGACAACGTATTCAAGATCGGTTTCACGTCGCTCGTCACCTATCACACCGCGCGTTTCTCCGGTGTCGATGCGAAGACGGCCGCGTTCCTGATTTCCGCGATCTTCATTTTGCCGTTCGTGCTGTTCTCGGCCACGTCCGGCCAGATCGCCGACAAATACGACAAGGCGACGCTCACGCGTTTCGTGAAGACCTTCGAGATCGTGCTGATGCTGGTCGGCGCGGCCGGGTTCGTCACGCACAGCGCGACGCTGCTGTATCTGTGCACGTTCATGATGGGGATGCACTCGACGCTGTTCGGCCCCGTCAAGTATTCGTACCTGCCGCAGCATCTCGGCGAGCATGAGCTGGTCGGCGGCAACGGCCTCGTCGAGATGGGCACGTTCATCGCGATCCTGATCGGCACGATCATCGGCGGCGCGGCCGCGGGCATCGAAGGCAGCGGCGAGCGCGTGCTTGCCGTCAGCGTGGTCGTCATCGCGCTGGCGGGGCGGCTCGTCGCGCAACGCGTGCCGCCGACGCCGGCGCCGCAGCCCGATCTCGTGATCAACTGGAACCCGTTCAGCGAGACGTGGCGCAACCTCGGCCTCGCGAAGCAGAACCGCACCGTGTTCCTGAGCCTGCTCGGCATCTCGTGGCTGTGGTTCGTCGGCGCGACGTTCCTCACGTCGTTCTTCAACTTCGCGAAGGACGTGCTGTCCGCGAGCCCCGACGTCGTCACGGTCCTGCTCGCGACGTTCTCGGTCGGGATCGGCCTCGGCTCGCTGCTGTGCGAGCGGCTGTCGCAGCGGCGCGTCGAGATCGGCCTCGTGCCGCTCGGCTCGATCGGCATCAGCGTGTTCGCGATCGAGCTTTATTTCGCGAGCCGCTCGCTGCCGTCGCCCGGCCATCTGCTGTCGGTGGGGGAATTCCTGGCCGGTGGGCGCCACTGGCGCATCCTGGCCGACCTGTTCCTGCTCGCGATGTTCGGCGGTTTCTACAGCGTGCCGCTGTATGCGCTGATCCAGAGCCGCAGCGCGCCGACCCACCGTGCGCGGATCATCGCCGCGAACAACATCCTGAACGCGCTGTTCATGATCCTGTCGGCCCTGATGGCGATGGGGCTGACCCACGCCGGCGTCGACATTCCGGGCCTGTTCCTCGTCACCGCGCTGCTGAACGTCGTCGTCGCGACATACATCTACCTGCTGGTTCCCGAGTTCCTGCTGCGCTTCGTCGCGTGGGTGCTGGTGCACACGTTCTACCGGATTCGCCTCGTGCATGCGGAGCGCATTCCGGAGGAGGGCGCGGCCGTGCTCGTGTGCAACCACGTGAGCTACGTCGATGCGCTCGTGCTGGCCGCCGCGAGCCCGCGGCCGATCCGGTTCGTGATGGATCACCGCATCTTCAAGGCACGTTTTGCGAGCTGGGTGTTCCGGCATGCGAAGGCGATCCCGATCGCGCCGCGCCA
This sequence comes from Burkholderia sp. Tr-862, assembly GCF_011753085.1. Taxonomy (NCBI): domain Bacteria; kingdom Pseudomonadati; phylum Pseudomonadota; class Betaproteobacteria; order Burkholderiales; family Burkholderiaceae; genus Burkholderia; species Burkholderia sp. Tr-862. The sequence continues at coordinate 6,701 of NZ_VWWG01000192.1, read as the reverse complement.
CGAGGATCCCGACATGCTCGCGCGTGCGTACGACGCATGCGAGGCCGCGCTGAAGGACGGCGAACTCGTGTGCATCTTCCCCGAAGGCAAGCTGACCAAGACGGGCGACATCAACACGTTCCACCGCGGCATCACCGAAATCCTGGGCCGCACGCCGGCGCCCGTGATTCCGATGGCGCTGCGCGGGCTCTGGGGCAGCTATTTCTCGCGCCATTCCGATGCGCGGATGCCGCGGCCCATCAAGCGCGGCGTGATGAGCCGGCTGACGCTCGCGGTCGGCGAGCCGATATCGGCATCGATCGCGACGCCCGAGGCGCTGCAGGCCGCGGTGACCGAACTGCGCGGCGCGCGCAAGTAAGCGCGGCGGGGCCCGGCGGCAGCGCGCCGGGCCGTATGCATGGCCGGCCCGTGTGGTCTGAACGGTTCACACGGCCCGCCGGCCCGGGACGGCTGGCATAATAGCGGTTTACCTCTTTTTCTCGACCGGCAAACGATCGGCCTGCCCGCGGCCCCGGCAGCGCATCGGTTTGTCCATTTCTCTTTGGGCGGTTCCATCATGTCCGGCAATACCCTCGGCACGCTTTTCACTGTCACGACCTTCGGCGAATCGCACGGTCCCGCGATCGGCTGCGTGATCGACGGCTGCCCGCCGGGAATGGGGCTGACCGAAGCCGACATCCAGTTCGAGCTCGATCGCCGCAAGCCCGGCACGTCGCGGCACGTGACGCAGCGCCAGGAGGCCGACGAGGTCGAGATCCTGTCGGGCGTGTTCGAAGGCGTGACGACCGGCACGCCGATCGCGCTGCTGATCCGCAACACCGACCAGCGCAGCAAGGACTACGGCAACATCGTCGAGACGTTCCGTCCCGGCCATGCCGACTACACCTACTGGCAGAAGTACGGCATCCGCGACTACCGCGGCGGCGGCCGTTCGTCCGCACGCCTGACCGCGCCGATCGTCGGCGCGGGCGCGGTCGCGAAGAAGTGGCTGCGCGAGCGTTTCGGCGTCGAGGTGCGCGGCTACATGAGCTGCCTCGGCGAGGTCGACGTGCCGTTCGTCGACTGGTCGCATGTGCGCGAGAACCCGTTCTTCTCGCCGAACGCGGCGATCGTTCCGGAGCTGGAAGCCTACATGGACGCGCTGCGCAAGGACGGCGACTCGATCGGCGCGCGCATCGACGTCGTTGCGTCGGGCGTGCCGGTCGGCTGGGGCGAGCCGGTATTCGACCGTCTCGACGCGGACATCGCGAAGGCGATGATGAGCATCAACGCGGTGAAGGGCGTCGAGATCGGCGCGGGCTTCGACAGCGTCGCGCAGCGCGGCTCGGTGCACGGCGACGAACTGACGCCGGCCGGCTTCATCGGCAACCATGCGGGCGGCGTGCTCGGCGGGATTTCGACCGGGCAGGACATCACCGTGTCGATCGCGATCAAGCCGACGTCGAGTATCCGCACGCCGCGCCGTTCGATCACGAAGGCCGGCGAAGAGGCGACGGTCGAAACCTTCGGCCGCCACGACCCGTGCGTCGGCATCCGCGCGACGCCGATCGCCGAATCGATGCTCGCGCTGGTGCTGATCGATCATGCGCTGCGCCATCGCGCGCAGTGCGGTGACGTCGAGACGTCGACGCCGAAGATCGCCGGCAGCGCGACCTGATGCACGCGGGCCGGCGCCCGCCGGCTCGACCGATACGATGCGAAACGGGGCGCCTTGAGCGCCCCGTTTTCATTGAGCTGCCCGCGCCTGCGGTGGCGGCGCGGCCGATTCACGCACCCGCAGTTCCGGCAGTACCGCGTAACCGGGCCCGGCTTCGCCGTTCCCGAGCGCGTCGAGCAACGCGTGGGCGGCCTTGCGCCCGATCGCAGCGGTGTCGACCCACATCGTCGTCAGTGACGGGCGGATTTCACGCGCCAGCGCGACGTCGTCGAATCCGGTGATCGACAATTGCGACGGCACGTCCAGCCCCAGTGCCTGCGCCTCGAGCAGCGCGCCCAGCGCGAGGGCGTCGTTGCCGCAAATCACGGCCGTCGGGCGCGTCGCCCCGCTGTCGGCAATCGCGCGCAGGCTCGCCCGCCCGAACGCGATCGTTGCCGCGCCCTCGTGCTGGTGTACCGGGCGAACTGCGAGCCCGCGCGCGGCAAGCGTGTCGTGAATGCCGCGCAGGCGGGCCTGCACGCGGTCGTTGTCTGCGGAAGGCTGCATGATGATCGCGAAATCGCGATGGCCGAGGTCGAGCAGGTGCGTGGTCAGCCGCGCGAATGCGGCGCGGTTGTCGAAGCCGATGCAGCAGTGCGGGCTGTCGTCGCGATACGCGTAGGTGACGACATACGGCACGCGATGCTGGTGGAGCAGTTCGAATACTTCCGGCGGATACGCTTCACCGACCAGCGACACGGCTTCCACGCCGCGCGACAGCATCGCGCGCACCTGCGCCAGCGCTTGCGCCGGGTCGTAATTCGAGCAGCCCAGAAAGAGGGTGATGCCGTGTTCGGCCATGACCGCCTGCATTCCCGCTACCTGCGACGCGAACACCTGGTCGTCGAGCGTCGGGATGATCGCCCCCGTGATGTGGGTGCGCGTGGACGCGAGTGCGCGGCCGGCGGCGTTCGGAATCCAGTTCAGCGCGCGTGCGGCGTCGCGCACGCGCTGCTGTACGTCGGCCGATACCTTGCCGGGATCGTTGTACACGCGCGAAACGGTCGCGGTCGACACGCCGGCGAGTTTCGCGACATCCCCGAGCACCGACCGGCCGCTGCCGCGGCGCGCGCGCGCCGCGCCGCCGCTGGAAGGAGGCGTACTCATCGGGCCCCCCTGGCCGCGGCTGTCGCGCAGACGCCGCCCGTTCTCAAAAGCGCCATCGTTTACCCTCGATTCATCGTGGTCCCGCTTGCATTTCCAATCCGGCCTGTGAGAATGTAAGCGCTATCTTGATGCGAATCCGTATTATGTCAGACATAGATTCCTGCTGCATTGTGAAGTTTTCGTCGACGTCGGCCTTTCCGGCCATTTTGTTTGTCTCAAATGTAAGCGGTTACATTCGATGATGAATTCTGTAAAGCCACCCCGAATCGCCGTCGTCGGCAGCGTCAACGTCGATCTCGTCACACGCGCGCCGCGTCTGCCCGTACCGGGCGAAACACTGCTCGGCACCTCGTTCCAGACCGTCCACGGCGGCAAGGGGGCGAACCAGGCGGTGGCCGCCGCGCGCCTTGGCGCGTCGGTCGCGATGATCGGCTGCGTCGGCAACGACGCGTTCGGCGCACGCCTGCACGACGCGCTTGCGGCGGAGCGTATCGACGTCACGCACCTGCACCGGATCGACGGCGAGGCAACCGGCGTCGCCACGATTACGGTCGACGCACACGGGGCGAACAGCATCGTCGTCGTTCCCGGCGCGAACGCATGCCTCGATGCCGCATTGATCGACGCGGCGCGCGACGTGATCGCCGGCGCGGCGCTGATGGTGTGCCAGCTCGAGGTGCCGATCGAGACCGTCGCGCGCGCCATCGGCAGCGCCATCGCCCATCGGACGCCCGTACTGCTCAATCCGGCGCCCGCCCGGCCGCTGTTCGACGCATTGCTGTCCCGCATCGACTACCTCGTCGTCAACGAAACGGAGGCGGAGTCGCTGACCGGCATCGCCGTCGGCGACGACGCGTCGGCGGTGCGCGCCGCCGATGCGCTGTGCGCGAAGGGCGTCGGCAACGTGCTGGTCACGCTTGGCGCGCGCGGCGTCTGCTGGCGAGGGACGGCAGGGCATGGCCGCCATCGGGCGAGGGCGGTGGTCGCGGTCGATACGACGGCGGCCGGCGACACCTTCGTCGGCGGGTTCGCGGCGGCCCGTGCGAGCGGTGCGTCGATGGATGACGCAATTGCATACGGCCAGCACGCGGCCGCGATCAGCGTGACGCGCCACGGCGCGCAAACCTCGATTCCGACACGCGAAGAAGTGGAGCGTGCGGCCGTATAGATTCCGCGACGACGGAAAGGGCCGGAGCCCGGCCAACCATTCAGGACAATGGAGACAGACGCAATGAACGAGAATCATGCAGTTCCCACTGCGCCCCCACGTATCCGGCGCGGACAACGTATCGCGCTCGCGCTGTTGATGGTGAGCGGGATCGTCAACTATCTCGACCGCGGCACGTTGGCCGTCGCGAGTTCGGCCATCCGGAACGATCTGGGTCTGTCGCTCTCCGAGATGGGCTTGCTGCTGTCGGCATTTTCGTGGAGCTATGCGTTATGCCAGTTCCCGGTCGGCGGACTCGTCGATCGCATCGGACCGCGCCGTTTGCTGGGCGTCGGGCTGATCGTCTGGTCGCTCGCGCAGGCGTCGAGCGGCATCGTCTCCACCTTCGGTTGGTTCATCGTCGCGCGTATCGTGCTCGGCATCGGCGAGGCGCCGCAGTTCCCGTCGGCGGCGCGGGTGGTGAGCAACTGGTTTCCGCTGCGCGCGCGCGGGACGCCGACCGGCATCTTCAACGCGGCATCGCCGCTCGGCACCGCGCTCGCGCCGTTGCTGCTGGCGGTGCTGGTCGCCTCGTTCAACTGGCGTTGGGCGTTCGTCGCGACGGGGGCGCTCGGCCTCGTCGTTGCCGTCATCTGGTTCGCCCTGTACCGCGATCCGGCGCGTGCGCAATTGACGGCGGCGGAACGGGCGTATCTCGATGACGATGCGCAGACTGCCGTCGCGATGCCGAAGCTGACCTTCGCCGACTGGCGCAGCCTGTTCTCGCACGGCACGACCTGGGGCATGCTGATCGGATTCTTCGGGTCCGTGTATCTGAACTGGGTCTACCTGACCTGGCTGCCGGGGTACCTGACGATGGAGCGTCACATGAGCCTCATTCGCACCGGGTTTGCGGCGTCGGTGCCGTTCTTGTGCGGATTCGTCGGCTCGCTGGTCGCCGGCTGGCTGTCGGATGTGGTCACGCGCCGCAGCCGCTCGCCGGTCGTGAGCCGGCGCAACGCGGTGGTCGTCGCGATGCTCGGGATGGTCGCATTCACGATCCCGGCCGCGCTCGTGCAGAGCAATACGGTCGCGCTCGCGTGCATTTCGGTCGTGATCTTTCTCGCCAATGCGGCATCGGCGTGTTCGTGGGCGCTCGCGACGGCGGCCGCACCGCCGAGCCGCATCGCATCGCTCGGCGCGATCCAGAATTTCGGCGGTTTCATCGGCGGGGCGCTCGCGCCTATCCTGACGGGTGTCATCGCGCAGAAGTGGTCGTTCGTGCCCGCGCTGCTGACGGCGGCGGCAATCGCATTCGCCGGTGCGATGGCCTACCTGCTGCTGGTTCGCAAGCCGATTCCCGAGCAGGCCGCGAGCACCGCGTCCGGCGCGCTGCCGGCCTGAGCGACGGCCACCATCACGTATTGACGAAAGCAAGGAGAAACAGATGCAACACCATCAGCAGTCGAGCGCGACCATCGAGGGGATCGTACCGGTGATGCTGACGCCGTTCGACGACGCCGGGGCCATCGATTACGCGGGGCTCGAGCGACTCATCGAATGGTATCTGGCGCACGGTTCGGATGCGCTGTTCGCGGTCGCGCAATCGAGCGAGATGCAGTTCCTGAGTCTGGCCGAACGGGCGGAACTCGCGCGTTTCGTGGTCGAACGCGTGGCCGGGCGCGTGCCCGTCGTCGCGTCCGGGCATATCAGCGAGGATCTCGATGCGCAGGTCGCCGAGTTGCGCGCGGCCGCGGAATCGGGCGCACAGGGCGTCGTGCTCGTGACCAATCGCCTCGACCCGCAGCGCAAAGGCAGCGCCGCGTTGCTCGACCATCTTCACAAGCTGCTGGCGCGCCTGCCGTCGGATTTGCCGCTCGGCTTGTATGAATGTCCGGCGCCTTACCGCCGATTGCTGTCCGATGACGAACTGCGTGCGTGCATCGACACCGGCCGCTTCGTGATGCTCAAGGACGTGAGTTGCGACCTGGAGACGGTGAAGCGGCGCGTTGCGCTCGCCGCGGGATCGCCGCTGAAGATCCTGAATGCGAACGCCGCGATCGCGTGGGATGCGATGAAGGCGGGCTCCGCCGGTTTCAACGGCGTGTTTACCAACTTTCATCCGGATCTGTATCGATGGCTGCGCACGCAGGGCGACTCGGATCCGGCGCTCGCCGACGAGTTGTCGACGTTCCTGGTGGTCTCGGCCGTATCGGAAGTACTGGGCTACCCGGCGCTGGCGAAGATCTATCACCAGCGGATCGGCACGTTCGCGTCGATTCGCTGTCGCGCGATCGACTACGACGTGCGCGAGCGCTTCTGGGCGCTCGATGCGGTGCTCGACAAGATCGTGTCCGGTACCGAGCACTTCCGTCGGCGGATCGCGGCGCGCTGACCGGGCTGCTCCGGCGTGCCTTGCATGAATCGCACGCCGGATAGCGGGCAGGGCAGCGTCGACTGTCGAACGGGCAAAAAAACGCCGCGCGAGGCGGCGTTTTCCGGGAGGTTACATATTCGGGTAATTCGGCCCGCCACCACCTTCCGGCGTGACCCACACGATGTTCTGCGTCGGGTCCTTGATGTCGCAGGTCTTGCAGTGCACGCAGTTCTGCGCGTTGATCACGAGCCGATCGCTGCCGTCGTCGTTCTTCACGAACTCGTATACCGCCGCCGGGCAGAAGCGGGCCTCCGGCCCCGCGTACGTGCGCAGGTTCACGTTCACCGGCACGTTCGCATCCTTCAGCGTCAGAT
>NZ_VWWG01000191.1:0-11439 GCF_011753085.1 Burkholderia sp. Tr-862 | reverse complement strand
TCGCGCCGGCGCCGCTGCCCGCGCCGCGCGAGGCCGGGCGGCGCCCCGGCGCACCGGCTACAATGACGCTTTTCCCGTCTTCGCCGGTCTTCCGCCATGTCTGCGACCCCTCTCGCTGCTTCCGTCCCGCTCGACGCGCCCTACACGCGCGGCGCCGAACTGCCCGTGCTGCTGAAATCGCGCATCCTGATCCTCGACGGCGCGATGGGCACGATGATCCAGCGCTACAAACTCGACGAGGCCGCCTATCGCGGCGAGCGCTTCAAGGACTTCCCGCGCGACATCAAGGGCAACAACGAGCTGCTGTCGCTCACGCAGCCGCAGATCATCCGCGAGATCCACGACCAGTACTTCGCGGCCGGTGCGGACATCGTCGAAACCAACACGTTCGGCGCGACGACGGTCGCGCAGGCCGACTACGGGATGGAAGACCTCGTCGTCGAGATGAACGTCGAATCGGCGCGGCTCGCGCGCGAATCGGCCGTGCGTTATGCCACGCCCGACAAACCCCGCTTCGTCGCGGGCGCGATCGGGCCGACGCCGAAGACAGCGAGCATCTCGCCGGACGTCAACGACCCGGGCGCGCGCAACGTCACGTTCGACGAACTGCGCAGCGCGTATTACCAGCAGGCGAAGGCGCTGCTCGACGGCGGCGTCGACCTGTTCCTCGTCGAGACGATCTTCGACACGCTGAACGCGAAGGCCGCGCTGTTCGCGCTCGACGAATTGTTCGAAGACACCGGCGAGCGCCTGCCGATCATGATCTCGGGCACCGTGACCGACGCCTCGGGCCGCATCCTGTCGGGCCAGACGGTCGAGGCGTTCTGGAATTCGCTGCGCCACGCGAAGCCGCTCACGTTCGGCCTGAACTGCGCGCTCGGCGCGGCGCTGATGCGCCCGTACATCGCCGAGCTCGCGAAGCTGTGCGACACCTACGTGTCGTGCTACCCGAACGCGGGCCTGCCGAACCCGATGAGCGACACCGGTTTCGACGAGACGCCGGACGTCACGTCGGGCCTGCTGAAGGAATTCGCGCAAGCCGGGCTCGTGAACCTCGCGGGCGGCTGCTGCGGCACGACACCCGAGCACATCGCCGAGATCGCGAAGGCGCTCGCCGACGTGAAACCGCGCCGCTGGCCGAGCCACTACAGCGACGCCGCCTGACCGACCGCCCCAACGCCCGCCCTACCTCACACGAATTCGCACCGCCATGACCGATCACATGATGCGCCTTGCCGGCCTCGAGCCGTTCAACGTCACGTCCGGGACGCTCTTCATCAACGTCGGCGAACGCACCAACGTCACCGGCTCGAAGGCGTTCGCGCGGATGATCCTGAACGGCCAGTTCGACGAGGCGCTCGCCGTCGCGCGCCAGCAGGTCGAGAACGGCGCGCAGGTGATCGACATCAACATGGACGAGGCGATGCTCGATTCGAAGGCGGCGATGGTGCGCTTCCTGAACCTGATCGCCTCCGAGCCGGACATCGCGCGCGTGCCGATCATGATCGACTCGTCGAAGTGGGAAGTGATCGAGGCCGGTCTCAAGTGCGTGCAAGGCAAGGCGATCGTGAACTCGATCTCGCTGAAGGAAGGCGAGGAAGCGTTCCGCCATCACGCGAACCTGATCCGCCGCTACGGCGCGGCGGCGGTCGTGATGGCGTTCGACGAGACGGGCCAGGCCGATACCTATGCGCGCAAGACCGAGATCTGCAAGCGCTCGTACGACTTCCTCGTGAACGAAGTCGGCTTCCCGCCGGAAGACATCATCTTCGACCCGAACATCTTCGCGGTCGCGACCGGCATCGAGGAGCACAACAACTACGCGGTCGACTTCATCGAGGCGACCCGCTGGATCAAGCAGAACCTGCCGTACGCGAAGGTGAGCGGCGGCGTGTCGAACGTGTCGTTCTCGTTCCGCGGCAACGACCCGGTGCGCGAGGCGATCCACACCGTGTTCCTGTACCACGCGATCCAGGCGGGGATGGACATGGGCATCGTGAACGCGGGCCAGCTCGGCGTGTACGCCGATCTCGACGCGGAACTGCGCGAGCGGGTCGAGGACGTGATCCTGAACCGCCGCGAGGATTCCACCGACCGCCTGCTCGAGATCGCCGACAAGTTCAAGACCGGCGCCGCGAAGAAGGAAGAGAACCTCGAGTGGCGCAACCAGCCGGTCGAAAAGCGCCTCGCGCACGCGCTCGTGCACGGGATCACGAACTTCATCGTCGAGGATACCGAGGAAGCGCGCGCGGCCATCGCGGCGGCCGGCGGCCGCCCGATCAACGTGATCGAAGGCCCGCTGATGGACGGGATGAACGTCGTCGGCGACCTGTTCGGCCAGGGCAAGATGTTCCTGCCGCAGGTCGTGAAGTCGGCGCGCGTGATGAAGCAGGCCGTCGCGCACCTGATCCCGTTCATCGAGGAAGAAAAACGGCTGCTCGCGGAAGCGGGCGGCGACGTGCGCGCGAAGGGCAAGATCGTCATCGCGACCGTGAAGGGCGACGTGCACGACATCGGCAAGAACATCGTGTCGGTCGTGCTCCAGTGCAACAACTTCGAAGTCGTCAACATGGGCGTGATGGTCCCGTGCAACGAGATCCTCGCGAAGGCGAAGGTCGAGGGCGCGGACATCATCGGGCTGTCGGGCCTCATCACGCCGAGCCTCGAGGAAATGGCGTACGTCGCGTCCGAAATGCAGCGCGACGATTACTTCCGCGTGAAGAAGATCCCGCTCCTGATCGGCGGTGCGACGACTTCGCGCGTGCACACGGCCGTGAAGATCGCGCCGCACTACGAAGGCCCGGTCGTCTACGTGCCCGACGCATCGCGCTCGGTGTCGGTCGCATCGAGCCTGCTGTCGGACGAAGGCGCGACGAAGTACCTCGACGAACTGAAGTCCGATTACGAACGGATCCGCGAACAGCACGCGAACCGCAAGGCCCAGCCGATGGTCACGCTCGCCGAGGCGCGCGCGAACAAGGCGAAGCTCGACTGGGCGAGCTACCAGCCCGTGAAGCCGAAGTTCATCGGCCGCCGCGTGTTCAAGAACTACGACCTGAACGAGCTCGCGAACTACATCGACTGGGGCCCGTTCTTCCAGACCTGGGATCTCGCGGGCCCGTACCCGGCGATCCTGAACGACGAGATCGTCGGCGAATCGGCACGGCGCGTGTTCTCCGACGCGAAGTCGATGCTCGCGCGCCTGATCCAGGGCCGCTGGCTCACCGCGAACGGCGTGATCTCGCTGCTGCCGGCGAACACGGTCAACGACGACGATATCGAAATCTACACCGACGATTCGCGCTCCGAAGTGCTGCTCACGTGGCGCAACCTGCGCCAGCAGAGCGTGCGTCCGGTGGTCGACGGCGTGATGCGCCCGAACCGCTCGCTCGCGGACTTCATCGCGCCGAAGGAATCGGGCATCGCCGACTACATCGGGATGTTCGCGGTCACGGCCGGCCTCGGCGTCGACGTGAAGGAAAAGCAGTTCGAAGCCGACCACGACGACTACAGCGCGATCATGCTGAAGGCACTCGCCGACCGCTTCGCGGAAGCGTTCGCCGAGGCGATGCACGCCCGCGTGCGCCGCGAGCTGTGGGGCTATGCGAGCGGCGAGACGCTCGACAACGAGGCGCTGATTGCCGAAAAGTACGCGGGCATCCGCCCGGCGCCCGGCTACCCGGCCTGCCCCGACCACCTCGTGAAGCGCGACATGTTTGCCGCGCTGCATGCGGAGGAAATCGGGATGAGCGTGACCGAATCGCTGGCGATGCTGCCGGCCGCGAGCGTGTCGGGCTTCTATCTCGCGCATCCGGACAGCCGGTACTTCTCGGTCGGCAAAATCGGGCAGGATCAGCTCGACGACTACGCGCGGCGGATGTCGCTGTCGCTCGCCGACGCGCGGCGCGCGCTCGCGCCGCAACTCTGAGCGATGCAAACGGGCGGCCAGCCGCCCTTTTATCAGACGAAATGAAAAGCCCGCTCGAAAGCGGGCTTTTTTTGCCGTGCCGACCTGTCGATCGGGCGGGCAAGGAAGCTCAGAAGCCCCAGTGCACGTCGGCCTCGCCGGCCTTCGCTTCGCGCAGCATCGTGAGGAAGGGTGCGACGCGCTGTGCCAGGCTCGGCGGCACTTCGTGGTGTGCGTGGTCGACGTCGTCCTCGTGGAAGTGGCCCGCGTGCTCGGCGCGCTCCTGCTTCGCCTGCGCGACCGCGCCTTCCAGCTTGGCGATTGCGTGGTCCAGTTCGTCGTGCGTAATCACACCGCGCTCGCCCAGCTGCTTGCCGACGAGACCCAGCACATACACGGCGAAATCCTTCAGCACGTCGAGATCCTGTGCCGCCTTGCTCTTGAACGTAATCATGACAATTCCCTTTTCATCTTGTTGTGCCTGCGCGGCGCGGTTGGGGGGACGCCGGCAGACCGGCGTCCGGCCTCGCGAAGCCGGGGCGCCTGAGCGGCATATTAGCACCTGTTAAAATTCTGCGATCCCTGAAACGCGCGCTTAAAAAGCGCGCCGGCCGGCCGGTGTTTCCGGCAGCCACCAACGAAGCCTTCTACCAGCATGCTGCCAGCACACAAACAGACCCTCGAAGCCCTGCTCGCGGATAGCGTCACGCAGGTCGCACACGCGCTGAAAGGCGCCGACTCGGCGTTCGTCACCCCGGCCATCACGCTGGAGCGCCCGAAGGTCGCCGCGCACGGCGACGTCGCGTGCAACGTCGCGATGCAGCTCGCCAAGCCGCTCGGCACGAACCCGCGCCAGCTCGCCGAGAAGATCGTCGCCGCCCTCACGGCCCAGCCGGCCGCGCAAGGGCTCGTCGACGCAGCCGAAATCGCCGGCCCCGGCTTCATCAACCTGCGCCTGACGGCCGCCGCGAAACAGGCGGTGATCGCCGCCGTGTTCGAGCAGGGCCGCGCGTTCGGCACGTCGGAACGCGAAAAGGGCAAGCAGGTGCTGCTCGAATTCGTGTCGGCCAACCCGACCGGCCCGCTGCACGTCGGCCACGGCCGCCAGGCGGCACTCGGCGACGTGCTCGCGAACGTGATCGCGAGCCAGGGCTACGCGGTGCACCGCGAGTTCTACTACAACGATGCCGGCGTGCAGATCGGCAACCTGGCGATCTCGACGCAGGCGCGCGCGCGCGGCCTGAAGCCGGGCGACGCGGGCTGGCCGGAAGCCGCGTACAACGGCGAATACATCGCCGACATCGCACGCGACTACCTGAACCGCGAGACGGTCGCCGCGAAGGATGGCGAGCCGGTCACGGGTGCGGGCGACATCGACGATCTCGACGCGATCCGCAAGTTCGCGGTCGCGTACCTGCGACACGAGCAGGATATGGATCTGCAGGCGTTCGGCGTGAAGTTCGACCAGTACTACCTCGAGTCGTCGCTGTACAGCGAAGGCCGGGTCGAGAAGACGGTCGACGCGCTGGTCAAGGCCGGCATGACCTACGAGCAGGACGGCGCGCTGTGGCTGCGCACGACCGACGAAGGCGACGACAAGGATCGCGTGATGCGCAAGTCGGACGGCACGTACACGTACTTCGTGCCGGACGTCGCGTATCACGTGACGAAATGGGAGCGCGGCTTCACGCAGGTGATCAACATCCAGGGCTCGGACCACCACGGCACGATCGCGCGCGTGCGCGCGGGCCTGCAGGGTCTGCACATCGGCATCCCGAAGGGCTATCCCGACTACGTGCTGCACAAGATGGTCACCGTGATGCGCGACGGCCAGGAAGTGAAGCTGTCGAAGCGCGCGGGCAGCTACGTGACGGTGCGCGACCTGATCGAATGGTCGGGCGGCGCGGCGCCGGGCCAGGAAGCGGCACCCGACCTGATCGACGAGGCGACCATCACGCGCGGCCGCGACGCGGTCCGTTTCTTCCTGATCTCCCGCAAGGCCGACACCGAATTCGTGTTCGACATCGACCTCGCGCTGAAACAGAACGACGAGAATCCGGTCTATTACGTGCAGTACGCGCATGCGCGCATCTGCTCGGTGCTCAACGAACTGAAGTCGCGCTACAACGTCGACGTGGCGCAGCTGCCGGGCGCCGACCTGGCGCAGCTCACGAGCCCGCAGGCCGTGTCGCTGATGCAGAAGCTCGCCGAGTATCCGGACATGCTCACGCACGCGGCGAACGAGCTGGCGCCGCATGCGGTCGCGTTCTACCTGCGCGATCTCGCTGGTGAATTCCACTCGTTCTACAATGCGGAGCGCGTGCTGGTCGACGACGAAGCACCGCGCAACGCACGCGCCGCGCTCCTCGCCGCGACCCGGCAGGTGCTCGAGAATGGTCTGGCGGTGCTCGGCGTGTCCGCGCCCGCCAAGATGTAAGCGGCCCGAACCGGGCAGCGAATGGCCGGGGCAGGAGCGCCTGCCCCCCGGATGCCCGTCGCAGCCTTTTCACGATTTTTTTGCAGGTGACTCAAGCAATGGCACAACCACGCCGAACTTCGAAGCAATCGAAACAAGCCGGAGGGACATTTCTTGGAATCGTGCTGGGCCTGATCGTTGGCCTCGCGATCGCGGTGGTGGTGGCGCTCTACATCACGCGTTCGCCGTCGCCGTTCGTGTCGAAGGTCGCACCGCCGCCGACCGACACCGGCGCGAGCCAGCCGCAGCAGTTCGATCCGAACCGCGCGCTGCAGGGCAAGACGCCCGGCCAGCCGGTGCCGCAGGCCGCGCAATCCGCGCCGCCCAACACCGCGCCCGGCCAGGCCGCGAACCAGACCCAGGGCGGCCTGCTGCCCGAACCGCAGATCGTCGAGGTGCCGCCGTCGGGCAACGCGAACGGCTCCAGCGGCTCGAGCAACACCCCCGCATCGAACAATGCGCCGTCGGGCAACGGCGTCGCGGTCGCGCCGAAGCCGGCCGACAACACGCCGCCGCCGAAGAAGACGCAACCGGCGCAGCAACAGCAGCAAGGCGGCGAGGATGATCTCGCGCGCTTCGCCGCGCAGAAGCAGGCACAGCAGGCGGCCGCGCAGAAACAGCAGCAACAGCAACTGGCCGCGAACACGCCGAAGCCGGCGCCGTCCGCGACATCCGCGACGTCCGCCGCTGCAGCGAAACCGCCGACCGCGAACGACGCGAACACCGGCTACTTCCTGCAGGTCGGCGCGTACAAGACGGAAGGCGACGCCGAGCAGCAGCGCGCGCGGCTCGGCTTCCAGGGCTTCGAGTCGAAGGTGTCGAAGCGCGATGTCAGCGGCGTGACCTATTTCCGCGTGCGCGTCGGCCCGTTCTCGAAATTCGAGGATATGAACTCGGCCCGTCAGCGCCTGTCCGATGCAGGTGTCGACACGGCGGTGATCCGCTTCACGAAGCAGTAAGCAACCGGCCGCGCCCACGCAGAACCCGTTACGTTTCGTAATCCGAGCAACTGATTCGACGCTTACAACATGAAAAAACTACTTAGCACGCTCCTCCTGTCCCTCGGCCTGGCCGCCGCGGGCTTCGCCCAGGCGTCGCCCGCCGCGCCGGTGTCCGGCAAGGACTTCGAGGTGATGAAGTCGCCGCAGCCGGTGTCCGCACCGGCCGGCAAGGTCGAGGTCATCGAGTTCTTCTGGTACGGCTGCCCGCACTGCTACGAATTCGAGCCGACGATCGAGGCCTGGGTGAAGAAGCAGGGCAACAACATCGACTTCAAGCGCGTGCCGGTCGCGTTCCGTGACGATTTCCTCCCGCACTCGAAGCTGTTCTACGCGGTGTCCGCGCTCGGCATCTCGGAGAAGGTCACGCCGGCGATCTTCAACGCGATCCACAAGCAGAAGAACTACCTGCTGACGCCGCAGGCGCAGGCCGACTTCCTGGCGACGCAGGGCGTCGACAAGAAGCAGTTCATGGACGCGTACAACTCGTTCAGCGTGCAGGGCCAGGTGAAGCAGTCGGCCGAGCTGCTGAAGAGCTACGCGATCGACGGCGTGCCGACGGTCGTCGTCCAGGGCAAGTACAAGACGGGCCCGGCTTACACGAACAGCATCCCGGGCACCGCTCAGGCGCTCGACTACCTCGTGAAGCAGGTTCAGGACAAGAAGCTCTGATCCCCGCCCGCGCGCCGGCATGACTACTCCGCTGAAAGTCTTCATCACCGGCGCGTCGAGCGGCCTCGGCCTCGCGATGGCCGAGGAATACGCCCGCCAGGGCGCCACGCTCGCTCTCGTCGCGCGCCGCACCGATGCCCTCGATGCGTTCGCGCGGCGCTTCCCCAAGCTGTCCGTCTCCGTCTATAGCGCCGACGTGCGCGACGCCGATGCGCTCGCGACGGCCGCCGCGTCGTTCATCGCCGCGCACGGCTGCCCCGACGTCGTGATCGCGAACGCGGGCATCAGCCAGGGCGCCGTCACGGGCCAGGGCGACCTCGCCACGTTCCGCGACGTGATGGACATCAACTACTACGGGATGGTCGCGACGTTCGAGCCGTTCGTCGGCCCGATGACGGCCGCGCGCCACGGCACGCTGGTCGGCGTCGCGAGCGTCGCCGGCGTGCGCGGCTTGCCGGGCTCCGGCGCGTACAGCGCGTCGAAGTCGGCCGCGATCAAGTATCTCGAGGCGCTGCGCGTCGAGCTGCGCCCGGCCGGCGTCGGCGTCGTGACGATCGCGCCCGGCTATATCCGCACGCCGATGACCGCGCACAACCCGTACCGGATGCCGTTCCTGATGGACGCCGATCGCTTCGCGGCCCGCGCCGCGCAGGCGATCGCGCGGCAGCACGCGTTCCGCGTGATTCCATGGCAGATGGGCGTCGTCGCGAAGGTGCTGCACGTGTTGCCGCGCTGGCTCTACGACCGCCTGTTCGAGAAGGCGCCGCGCAAGCCGAAGGCCGGGGCGCACTGAGTGCATCGCGCATCCGGCACGCCGTGCGTGCCGGACCGGTGCTGCATCGGCGTCGCGGCCGCGCGGTTTTCTGCGTTCCCGCCGCGCCACTCGCCGCGCGCTGCTGCGGCGACTCCCCTTGCCGAGTCCGTCGCGCCCGCTGATCCGCGCCTTCCCACGTTGCCTTCGCAACCGTGCGCCTCCCCCCCTCCTTTACCGCCGCCCCAACACGCATTCCGTCGCGAACGCAGCCGTTGTTCGCTCAATTCACCGCGTTCCGACGCCTTTTTTCACGCGCCGCGCGCTTTGCCGGTATGCTATTCGCCAGCCGTGCCGGCCCCGCCCATCACCGGGCCGCGCCTGCATTCCGCATGCATTCCGACATCCGGCAAAAATCACAAGTCACGTGGGAGAACCTATGCACGTCAAGCTGTTCGCCGCGGCTGCGCTCGCCGCCGCCCTCGCCGCTCCCGGCCTCGTCATCGCCAAGCCGCTCACCGTCTGCTCGGAATCGAGCCCGGACGGCTTCGACGTCGTGCAGTACAACTCGCTCGTCACCACGAACGCATCGGCCGACGTGATCTTCAACACGCTCGTGTCGTACGACGAAGCCGCGAAGAAGGTCGTGCCGGCGCTCGCCGACAAATGGGAAGCCAGCGCCGACGGCCTCACGTACACGTTCCACCTGCGCCCGAACGTCGCGTTCCAGACCACCGACTACTTCAAGCCGGGCCGCCCGCTGAACGCGGACGACGTCGTGTTCACCTTCTCGCGGATGCTTGACGATGCGAACCCGTGGCACAAGGTGGCCGGCGCGAGCGGCTTTCCGCACGCGCAGTCGATGGGCCTCGTGAAGCTCGTGAAGTCGGTCACGAAGGTCGACGACAACACGGTGAAGTTCGTGCTGAACGAGCCGAACGCGACGTTCGTGCCGATCCTGACGATGGGCTTCGCGTCGATCTACTCGGCCGAATACGCGGACCAGTTGCTGAAGGCCGGCAAGCAGGCCGACCTGAACGCGAAGCCGATCGGCACCGGCCCGTTCGTGCTGAAGAGCTACACGAAGGACGCGCTGATCCGCTACGACGTGAACCCGACCTACTGGGGCGCGAAGCCGAAGGTCGACCGGCTGATCTACGCGATCACGCCCGACGCATCCGTGCGCATGCAGAAGGTGAAGGCCGGCGAATGCCAGATCGCGCTGTCGCCGAAGCCGCAGGACGTGCTCGCCGCAAAGGGCGAAAGCGCGCTGAAGGTCGTGCAGACGCCCGCGTTCATGACCGCGTTCGTCGCGCTGAACACGCAGAAGAAGCCGCTCGACAACGAGAAGGTGCGCGAGGCGCTGAACCTCGCGTTCGACCGCGCGACCTACCTGAAGGTCGTGTTCGACAACACGGCGACCGCCGCGAACAACCCGTATCCGCCGAACACGTGGAGCTACGCGAAGGACATCGCGCCGTATGCGTACGATCCCGCGAAGGCGAAGCAGCTGCTCGCGTCGGCCGGTTTCCCGAACGGCTTCTCGACGACGATCTGGACCCGCCCGACGGGCAGCGTGCTGAACCCGAACCCGAAGGCCGGCGCGGAACTGCTGCAGGCCGACCTCGCGAAGATCGGCGTGAAGGCCGAGGTGAAGGTGATCGAATGGGGCGAGCTGATCAAGCAGGCGAAGCTCGGCCAGCATGACATGCTGTTCATGGGCTGGGCCGGCGACAACGGCGATCCGGACAATTACCTGTCGCCGCTGTTCAGCTGCAACGCCGTGAAGTCGGGCATCAACTTCGCGCGCTTCTGCGACGCGCAGCTCGACAAGCTGATCGCCGACGGCAAGTCGACCGCCGACCAGGCAAAGCGCGCGAAGCTGTACGAATCGGCGCAAAAGGTGATCCACGATCAGGCGCTGTGGATTCCGCTCGGCTACCCGACCGCGGCCGCGCTCACGCGCGCGAACGTGAGCGGCTATCACGTCAGCCCGTTCGGCCGCCAGAACTTCACGGCAGTCTCCGTGCAGTAACCGTGCGTGGCGCGCAAGCGACGGCATCCCGGCCCGTCGCTTGCGGCCAGCGCGGCGCGCTTGCTACACTGCGCGCTCATTCCTCATACCGGACGCCAGCCAAAGTGACCAACTAAGCCTTCCCAAAAATGTTTTCGCCGCCGTGCCACGCACGCCGCGCGAAGGGTTTCACGCATTTTCGGAGGTGCTTATGGCTGCTGCCACGCCAACCGGCGCGCTCGTCGCGCTTCATCACGTTTCCTTCCGCTTCGACGACGGCGTCACGCTGTTCGATTCGCTCGACCTTTCCATCGATCGCACGCCGACGGGCATCGTCGGCCGCAACGGTGTCGGCAAGAGCCTGCTCGCGCAACTGATCGCGGGCCGGCGCACGCCTAGCGCGGGCACCATCGACCGGCACACGCCCGTCGTCTACGTCGCGCAGCAGCACGACGACGCGCCGGCCGGCACGCGCACCGTCGCGGAAATCGCCGCGCTCGATGCGCCGCTCGCGGCCCTTGCACGCCTGGCGGACGGGCGCGCGCACGCGCTCGACTTCGACCTGATCGGCGATCGCTGGGACCTCGCCGAGCGGCTGCGCGCGGCGCTCGACGCGGCCGA
>NZ_VWWG01000190.1:0-11543 GCF_011753085.1 Burkholderia sp. Tr-862 | reverse complement strand
CCCGCCATCCCTGACATGCCCGACATGCCGGGCATGTCGTCCATCTGATCCATGCCGGCCATGCCCGCGTGTGCGGCATGCTGCGCCCAGGCGGTGCGCGCAAACAGCGATGCGGCCGCAACGCCGATGGCATGCGACAGGAAGGTTCTCCGTATCATCAATCATTCCTCGTTATTCGTGCTGCGTCGCGCGGCCGTCGCGACACCCGCGCCGGCCGGTGCGCAAGCGCCCCTGCGCGACGCGAAACCTGATGCCCGCGTCATCATAACCGTGGGTCGCGGCCGAAGCACCGCGGCACCGCGCGAGCGGCGATACGCCGCAGTCCGCGGCCGGGCCTGACGGCCGGGGCGCCGTTCGCACTGCGTTTTCGATCACCGCCCGACGCCGCGACGCCCTACCGCATTCGTACCGGTCGCCTGGTCGGCAGCATTCGCTGCCCGCGTTCGCTCCGCCCGATTGGGGCAATTCGCCTCCCGTTCATCCCGCCAGCGGCACGCCACGCACCTTCGATGCACGGATCCGTCGATTTTTCACGATGCGGAACAAGTCTCTGCGTTATAAAAATTCGTGGTGCACGGCACAAATTCGCTGTTTCGCGATGCCAAAAATCGTTCCGCAATACAAAACGCCCGAAATAACTTGATGTTTTTAAAGGAACATTTTTGTTTCGAGCAAGCGTTCTATGCGCACCATCGGTCGCGGCCGCAGACGTAGACTTGGTTCCATGCACCGACGCTTCGCCACGACGTTCGATACGAAAAGCCAACCGGCGAGCGGCACAACAGAATCGCTTGTAATCAGAAAGGGAGAACGGAAATGAAGGGATTTCGCTTTGGTTCAGCGCTCGGGTCGTTCTACATCCTGCCGGGTAACGGCGGCTGGGAAGCGACGTTCGGCAACGCTCTGCTCGGCGCGTTCTCGTGCCCGGAAGTCGCCGCCGACCACATCTCCCGCGGCGACTGCGAGCAACCGTCCGAACTGGATACGGCCACGCTCGAAGTGCCGCCCGAAATCAGCGAATGGGAAATCGTTCACGTCTGAATGGCACGCCTGCAACGAAAAACGCCCCGGGCGACCGGGGCGTTTTTATTGTCGGCGACGCGGCGAGCCGTGAAGCCCGCCGCGTCGGCGGCTGCCGTTGTCGTGGCGCGCGCGTGGGCGCGGCCGGTGTCAGGCGACTGCGTCGACGATGGCGTTCAGCGTTGCGCTCGGGCGCATCGCCTGGCTCGTCAGCTCGACGTTCGGACGGTAGTAGCCGCCGATCGCCTGCGCGGTGCCCTGCGCGGCCGACAGTTCTTCCAGGATGCGCGCTTCGCTGTCGGACAGCGACTTCGCGACGCCTTCGAACTGCGCCTTCAGCGCGGCATCGTCGGTCTGCTCGGCCAGTGCCTGCGCCCAGTACAGGCACAGGTAGAAGTGGCTGCCGCGGTTGTCGAGGCCGCCGACCTTGCGTGCGGGCGACTTGTTCTCGTCCAGGAACTTGCCCGTTGCCTGGTCGAGCGTCTTCGCGAGCACGAGCGCCTTCGGGTTCTCGTAAGCGTGGCCGAGGTGTTCGAGCGACGCGGCCAGCGCGAGGAATTCACCCAGCGAATCCCAGCGCAGGAAACCTTCCTCGACGAACTGCTGCACGTGCTTCGGTGCCGAGCCGCCCGCGCCCGTTTCGAACATCCCGCCGCCGGCCATCAGCGGCACGATCGACAGCATCTTCGCGCTGGTGCCGAGTTCCATGATCGGGAACAGGTCGGTCAGGTAGTCGCGCAGCACGTTGCCCGTGACCGAGATCGTGTCCTTGCCCGCGCGGATGCGCTCGAGCGAGAAACGCGTCGCGTCGACCGGCGTCATGACGCGGATGTCGAGGCCGTTCGTGTCGTGATCCTTCAGGTAGCGTTCGACCTTCGCGATGATCTGCGCGTCGTGCGCACGTGCCGGATCGAGCCAGAACACGGCCGGCGCGCCGGTCGCGCGGGCACGGTTCACCGCGAGCTTGACCCAGTCCTGCACCGGTGCGTCCTTCGTCTGGCACATGCGCCAGATGTCGCCCGACTCGACCGCGTGCTCGAGCAGCACGTTGCCGGCTTCGTCCGTGACGCGCACGACGCCATCGGCCGGGATCAGGAACGTCTTGTCGTGCGAACCGTATTCCTCGGCCGCCTGTGCCATCAGGCCAACGTTCGGCACGCTGCCCATCGTGACCGGGTCGAATGCGCCGTGCTGCTTGCAGTCTTCGATCACGGCCTGGTAGACGCCCGCGTAGCAGCGGTCCGGAATCACGGCCTTCGCGTCGGACAGTTCGCCGTCCGGGCCCCACATGCCGCCCGAGTCGCGGATCATCGCCGGCATCGATGCGTCGACGATCACGTCGCTCGGCACGTGCAGGTTCGTGATGCCCTTGTCCGAGTTGACCATCGCGAGACGCGGGCGCACCGCGTACTCGGCCTTGACGTCGGCTTCGATCACTTCGCGCGTGTCGGCCGGCAGGTCCTTCAGGCGCGCGTACAGGTCGCCGATCCCGTTGTTCGGGTTGAAACCGAGTTGCGCCAGCACGTCCGCGTGCTTCGCGAGCGCGTCGCGGTAGAACACCGACACGAAGTGACCGAACAGGATCGGGTCCGAGACCTTCATCATGGTCGCCTTCAGGTGCACCGAGAACAGCACGTCCTGCGCCTTCGCGTCGGCGATCTGCGCTTCGATGAAGCTGCGCAGCGCCTTGCGGCTCATCACCGATGCGTCGATGACTTCATCGGCCTTCACCGCCGTCTTTTCCTTCAGCACCTTCTTCACGCCGTCGGTCGTCGTGAGTTCGATCTTCACGCTGCCGGCCGCGGCGATCAGCGCCGACTTTTCGCTGCCGTAGAAGTCGCCTTCGCTCATGTGCGCAACGTGCGCCTTCGACGTGGCCTTCCATGCGCCCATCTTGTGCGGGTGCTTGCGTGCGTAGTTCTTCACCGACAGCGGCGCGCGGCGATCCGAGTTGCCCTCGCGCAGCACCGGGTTCACCGCGCTGCCCTTGATCTTGTCGTAGCGGGCCTTGACCGCCTTCTCTTCGTCGGTCGACGGATCTTCCGGATACGCCGGCAGCGTGTAGCCCTGCGCCTGCAGTTCCGCGATCGCGGCCTTGAGCTGCGGCACCGATGCGCTGATGTTCGGCAGCTTGATGATGTTCGCTTCCGGCTTCAGCGTGAGCTGGCCCAGTTCGGCCAGATCGTCGGAACCCTTCTGCTCCGGCGGCAGGACGTCGGCGAATGCCGCGATGATGCGGCCGGCGAGCGAGATGTCGCGCGTTTCGACGGCGACGCCGGACGAGCGCGTGAAGGCCTTGACGATCGGCAGCAGCGAATAGGTCGCGAGCGCGGGCGCTTCGTCGGTGAGGGTGTAGATGATCTTGGGCGAAGTGGACATGGTGGTCAAAGCATTGCTACGTGAATGTTGGACTGAGAGCGCCGGCTGTAACCGGCGGGGAGCGACCGGGTGGGTCGCGAAAGGGGCGCGCCGGCTCAGCCGGGCGGTGGTGTTGCGAGGGCCGTCATGTTCTACCTTGCAGGGCATGCGGGCCGCATCGCGGCGCCGCGGCCCGCATGCCGGACCGCCCTGCCAACAAACCTGCCATCCACGAAACGCCCCGGCGCCGGCAGTAGGCGCCGGGGCGGCCGGCGATCCGCCGACCCACCCCGGAAGGGGTCTTACATGTTCTCGATCAGCACTTCGCCGAAGCCGGAGCACGACACCTGCGTCGCGCCTTCCATCAGGCGCGCGAAGTCGTACGTGACGCGCTTCTGCAGGATCGATTTTTCCATCGCGGCGATGATCGTGTCGGCCGCTTCCGTCCAGCCGAGGTGGCGCAGCATCATTTCC
The DNA here is from genome assembly GCF_011753085.1 of Burkholderia sp. Tr-862. Lineage (NCBI taxonomy): Bacteria > Pseudomonadati > Pseudomonadota > Betaproteobacteria > Burkholderiales > Burkholderiaceae > Burkholderia > Burkholderia sp. Tr-862. The sequence goes on along the minus strand of NZ_VWWG01000190.1, from coordinate 7,691 downwards.
GCCGACAGGATCTCGGAACCGGGGTTCACGTAGTCCTTGCCCGCGTACTTCGGCGCCGTGCCGTGCGTCGCCTCGAACATCGCGACCGAATCCGACAGGTTCGCGCCCGGCGCGATCCCGATGCCGCCGACCTGCGCGGCCAGTGCGTCGGAGATGTAGTCGCCGTTCAGGTTCAGCGTCGCGATCACGTCGTATTCGGCCGGACGCAGCAGGATCTGTTGCAGGAACGCGTCGGCGATCGAATCCTTGATGACGATCTCGTTGCCCGTCTTCGGGTTCTTCACGCGCATCCACGGGCCGCCGTCGATCAGCTCGCCGCCGAATTCCTTCTGCGCGAGCGCGTAGCCGGCGTCACGGAACAGGCCTTCCGTGAACTTCATGATGTTGCCCTTGTGCACCAGCGTGACCGACTTGCGATCGTTGTCGATCGCGTACTGGATCGCCTTGCGCACGAGACGCTCGGTGCCTTCGGTCGACACGGGCTTGACGCCGATCCCCGAGGTTTCAGGGAAGCGGATCTTCTTCACGCCCATCTCGTCCTGCAGGAACTTGATCACCTTCTTCGCCTGCTCGGAGCCCGCGGCCCACTCGATGCCCGCGTAGATGTCTTCCGAGTTCTCGCGGAAGATCACCATGTCGATCTTTTGCGGCTCGCGCACCGGCGAGGGCACGCCCTTGAAATACTGGACCGGGCGCAGGCACACGTACAGGTCGAGTTCCTGGCGCAGCGCGACGTTCAGCGAACGGATGCCGCCGCCGACCGGGGTCGTGAGCGGCCCCTTGATCGACACCACGTATTCCTTCAGCACCTGCAGCGTTTCGTCCGGCAGCCACACGTCCGGACCGTACACCTTCGTCGCCTTCTCGCCCGCGAAGATCTCCATCCAGTGGATCTTGCGCTTGCCCTTGTAGGCATGGGCGACCGCCGCGTCGACGACCTTGATCATGACCGGCGTGATATCGAAGCCCGTACCGTCGCCTTCGATATAGGGAATGATCGGCTGATCGGATACGTTGAGCGAGTAGTCCTTGTTGACGGTGATCTTGTCACCGCCCTCCGGAACCTTGATGTGCTGATACGGCATGATCGACTCCAGTGACGTGGCTGAGCAGGTATTGCTGGTCGAAACTGCGCGCGTGGCGAGGTGGCCTTGCCACCTTCGTGACGGCAACAGCGAGCCGCTATTCTAGCGCCCCAATCGGGGCCGGCGGCACGAAGCGCGACGCTGCGTATCAAGTCTTCCCTTATGTCTTATATAAGACAGATGACTTGCCGTTCCGTATTATGCATTAAGATTCCGCCATTTGCCATAGACCGCCGGTCCCGCCTCCCCGCGGCACGCCGCGCGGGCGCCCCGCCATGACCCTGATCGCCCTCAACAAGCCGTTCGGCACGATTTGCCAGTTTTCCGCGCACGAGACGCGGCCGTCGCTCGGCGACTGGGTAAAAACGCCCGGCGTCTACCCGGCCGGGCGGCTCGACGCGGACAGCGAGGGCCTGCTGCTGCTTACCGACGACGGCGCGCTGCAGGCGCGCATCGCGGAGCCGCGCCACAAGCTCGTCAAGCGCTACTGGGCGCAGGTCGACGGCGCGCCGGGCCCGGCCGACCTGAAGGCGCTCGCACGCGGCGTCGATCTCGGCGACTACGTGACGCGCCCGTGCCGCGCCGAATTCATCGAGCCGCCCGAAGCGCTGTGGCCGCGCAACCCGCCGATCCGCTACCGCGCCGCGATCCCGACCACGTGGATCGAACTGGCGATTACCGAAGGCAAGAATCGGCAGGTGCGCCGGATGACGGCCGCGATCGGCTTCCCGACGTTGCGTCTGGTGCGCGTCGGCATCGGCGCGCTGGACATATTCGCACTCGGCATTGCACCGGGCGAAACAATCGCGCTGCCGCCACGTGCCCCGTGGGACGGTTTCGCAGGCGAAGCGTGAGCGCGTCGGCAACTTTCGATTTTTTTCGTCATCTTTTTCGTCAACCGCCGGCGAAGATCGCGCGTTAAACCACGCAGATGCCATCCTGAGCTATCCGGCATTGGCAACCGAACCGGTATTTCCGCGTTTGCGTCACGAAAGCGACGTTTTATTCGAATACGATTCGGCGCCCGCAGCGCAATGAGAAATTTCTCGAAGCGTCTGTCAACCGAAAGGTGGATGGCACCGTTAGACGACATGACTCCTATGCCGGGTCATTTGGTTAATTAACTAAAGCTGAGGAACACAACATGAACAAACTGATCGCCGCTCTGGTCGCTGGTCTCTTCGCAACGGCTGCTTTCGCACAAGCTTCGGCTCCGGAAGCTGCTTCGGCTGCTGCTCCGGCAGCTGCTTCGGCACCGGCAAAGCACGCTGCCAAGAAGCACCACGCAAAGAAGAAGCACCACGCAGCGAAGAAGGCTGCTAGCGAAGCCGAAGCCCCGGCAGCTGCTTCGAACTAAGCAAGCTAGTTGTAATAACGCAGTCAAGAACACGCAGTCTTGCCGTTCTTACGGCGTTGAAAGGCAGATCACCGCGAGGCGATCTGCCTTTTTCTTTTTTGTGCCCGCCGGCGCGCTTCGCGTACCATGCGGGTCTCGTTTTCCCGATAGGAGCCTTGCTGTGCGATTCTCCCTGCGCTCGTCGCTCGGCCGCCTTGCGCGCGCCGCCGTGTTTCCCGCCGCGCTCGCCGTCCTCGCACTCGGCGTGCACACCGCCCACGCGCAGATGCCGCCCGGCGCCAAGCAGCCGAGCGAGTTCCCGCACGTGAAGCTGCGCGCCGGCATGTACGTGATCGACGCGGCCGTCGCCGCGAACGACGCCGACCGCGAACAGGGGCTGATGTACCGGTCGCAGCTCGCTCCGAACGAAGGCATGCTGTTCGTGTTCAACGAGAACGCCGTGCACTGCTTCTGGATGAAGAACACACTGATCCCGCTGTCGATCGCGTTCATCCGCGCGGACGGCACGATCACCGACATCGACGAGATGCGGGCCGAGACGACCGACAATCACTGCCCGCGCAACAACGGCGTCTATGCACTCGAAATGAGCAAGGGCTGGTTCGCCGCGAAAGGCATCAAGCCGGGCATGAAGCTCGACGGGCTGCCCAAGCCCCAGTAACGGCGAATGCCGCGGCACCGCCGCGCATCGACCGAAGCCGGCCGCCCGTTGCGCGCCGGCTTTTTTTTCGCGTGCCGGCGGCGCCCGCCTTGATTCGGCAAACGCTGGCCGCATCTGCAAAAGCCACGGACAAGCGCTATCCTTTAAATCTCGCTTGTTCCAATCCGGACCGGCCCAGCCGGCCCGCTTACGATCCGAACCACCAGGAGGTTCACGTGCCCCGCAAAACCCCCATCGAGCGCTATCGCAACATCGGGATCAGCGCTCACATCGATGCCGGCAAGACCACGACGACCGAGCGCATCCTGTTTTACACCGGCGTGAGCCACAAGATCGGCGAAGTGCACGACGGCGCGGCCACGATGGACTGGATGGAGCAGGAGCAGGAACGCGGCATCACGATCACGTCGGCCGCGACCACGGCCTTCTGGAAGGGCATGGCCGGCAACTATCCGGAACACCGGATCAACATCATCGATACCCCCGGGCACGTCGACTTCACGATCGAGGTCGAACGCTCGATGCGCGTGCTCGACGGCGCGTGCATGGTCTACGACTCGGTCGGCGGCGTGCAGCCGCAATCCGAAACCGTGTGGCGCCAGGCGAACAAGTACAAGGTGCCGCGCATCGCGTTCGTCAACAAGATGGACCGCGTCGGCGCGGACTTCTTCCGCGTGCAGCGCCAGATCGGCGAGCGCCTGAAGGGCGTCGCGGTGCCGATCCAGATTCCGATCGGCGCGGAAGATCATTTCCAGGGCGTCGTCGATCTCGTCAAGATGAAGGCGATCGTCTGGGACGACGAAAGCCAGGGCGTGAAGTTCTCCTACGAGGAGATCCCGGCGAATCTCGTCGAGCTCGCGCACGAATGGCGCGGGAAGATGGTCGAGGCCGCCGCGGAAGCCAGCGAGGAACTGCTCGAGAAGTACCTGCACGACCATGAGTCGCTGACTGAGGACGAGATCAAGGCCGCGCTGCGCCAGCGCACGATCGCGAACGAGATCGTGCCGATGCTGTGCGGCAGCGCGTTCAAGAACAAGGGTGTGCAGGCGATGCTCGACGCGGTGATCGACTACCTGCCGTCGCCGGTCGACGTGCCGGCCATCCTCGGCCACGACTACGCCGATCCGGAAAAACCGGCGGAACGCCACCCGAGCGACGACGAACCGTTCTCGTCGCTCGCGTTCAAGATCATGACCGACCCGTTCGTCGGCCAGCTGATCTTCTTCCGCGTGTATTCCGGTGTCGTGGAATCGGGCGACACGGTGCTGAACGCGACGAAGGACAAGAAGGAGCGGCTCGGCCGGATCCTGCAGATGCACGCGAACGAGCGCAAGGAAATCAAGGAAGTGCGCGCGGGCGACATCGCGGCGGCGGTCGGCCTGAAGGAAGCGACGACGGGCGACACGCTGTGCGATCCGACCAAGCCGATCATCCTCGAGAAGATGGAATTCCCGGAGCCGGTGATCTCGCAGGCCGTCGAGCCGAAGACGAAGGCCGACCAGGAGAAGATGGGCCTGGCGCTGAACCGTCTTGCGCAGGAGGATCCGTCGTTCCGCGTGCAGACCGATGAGGAATCCGGCCAGACCATCATCTCGGGGATGGGCGAGCTGCACCTCGAAATCCTGGTCGACCGGATGAAGCGCGAGTTCGGCGTCGAGGCGACGGTCGGCAAGCCGCAGGTCGCGTATCGCGAAACGGTGCGCACGACGGCGTCCGACGTCGAAGGCAAGTTCGTCAAGCAGTCGGGCGGGCGCGGCCAGTACGGGCATGCGGTGATCACGCTCGAGCCGAACCCCGGCAAGGGCTACGAGTTCCTCGACGAGATCAAGGGCGGCGTGATTCCGCGCGAATTCATCCCGGCCGTCGACAAGGGCATCACCGAAACGCTGAAGAGCGGCGTGCTCGCCGGCTACCCGGTCGTCGACGTGAAGGTGCACCTGACGTTCGGCTCGTACCACGACGTCGACTCGAACGAAAACGCGTTCCGGATGGCCGGCTCGATGGCGTTCAAGGAAGCGATGCGCCGCGCGAAGCCCGTGCTGCTCGAGCCAATGATGGCCGTCGAGGTCGAGACGCCCGAGGATTTCATGGGCAACGTTATGGGCGACCTGTCGAGCCGGCGCGGCATCGTGCAGGGGATGGAGGACATCGCGGGTGGCGGCGGCAAGCTCGTACGCGCCGAAGTGCCGCTTGCCGAGATGTTCGGCTATTCGACGTCGCTGCGCTCGGCAACGCAAGGCCGTGCGACGTACACGATGGAGTTCAAGCAGTACGCGGAAACGCCGGCGAACGTGTCGGAAGGCGTGATCAACGCGAAAGTGAAGTAAGCGCCGGGCGCGTGCGCCCGGTGGCAAGCCGCAGGCCCGTCCGGTTCCGGACGGGCTTTTTTTCATCCGTCGCACGCGCCGATGGGGACGGCCGCCGACGTTTTCGATCGGCACGCCAGGCATTTTTTTTCACATGTCACAATGGATCGCGATTCGTCCGACGGAACCTTCGCCATGCCGCCTACCCCTGCCCTGCGCCGCCTGTTGACGCTGTATGCGGGCCTGATCGCCGCCAACATCGCCGTCTGGCTGTGGGCGCTCGCGGTGCTGCGCGACCATCCGCTGCTGCTCGGCACCGCGGCGATCGCGTACGGGCTCGGGCTGCGTCATGCGGTCGACGCCGATCACATCGCCGCGATCGACGTCGCGACGCGCAAGCTGATGCAGGACGGCCAGCGTCCGGTGACTGTCGGCCTGTGCTTTTCGCTCGGCCACTCGACGATCGTGATTGCCGCGACACTGGGCATCGCGCTGACCGCGTTCGCGCTGCGCGACCGTTTCGACGCATTCCGCGAGATCGGCGGCACGATCGGCACGGCGGTGTCCGCGACTTTCCTGCTCGTGCTCGCATGCATGAACCTGGTGATCCTGCGCGGCGTGTGGCGGCGCTATCGCGGCGCGCCGGACCATGCTCACGGCGGCGCGCACACGCATCGGGCGGGCGGCCTCGTGTCGCGGCTGCTGCGCCCGCTGTTCCGGTTCGTGTCGAAAAGCTGGCACATGTATCCGGTCGGCGTGCTATTCGGCCTCGGTTTCGATACTGCAACAGAAATCGCGCTGCTCGCGATCGCGGCCGCGCAGGCAAGCCACGCGCTGCCGCTCTATACGGTCATGCTGTTTCCCGCGCTGTTCGCGGCGGGCATGACGCTGATCGACTCGACCGACAATGTGCTGATGATTCATGCGTACGGTTGGGCAATGGACGACCCGCAGCGCAAGCTGCTCTATAACGCGAGCATCACGCTGCTGTCGGCGGTCGTCGCACTGGCCGTCGGCGGGATCGAGGCCGCCGGCCTGCTCGCCGAAAAACTGTCGCTGACGGGCCCCGTACGCGATGCACTCGATACGCTCGGCGAGCACTTCGGCGCGATCGGCTATGGCATCGTCGCGCTGTTTCTCGTCGGCTGGATCGCGTCGATCCTGTGCCATCGCTGGCCGCGCGCTGCCGATACAACGGCGCGCTGATCTGGTCAGACGTTTCATTCCAGAAACAAAATGCTCACGACAGCGTTTCACGCGCTGTCTGCGATATGTGCACGCCTTGCGCCACGGGCATAGCCGGCCGGTGGCACGAATCTCGCAGTTAGGGATTCGCACGGCGGGCCCGCGTGCCGATCCGAGTTCGCGGCTGGCCTCCGGCGCCAGTGCGATACGCATCGGCCGCCGAAACGACATTGCATCGTTACTGGTCCCCTGCATCACACGTTGACGGTCGCGCGTGACGAGGCATCGCGCCCATCGGGGAGATCAATGATGAGCAGAACGAAACAATTGTCCCGCACGGCGGGCCGGTGCTTTCACACCACCCTGCTGGCCGCAGCCGCGTTTGCATGCTGCTGCTCGTACGCCAGTGCGCAGGACGCGACGCCCGCCGCCTCGTCTGACGCGATTGCCGGCGCAGACCCCGTCATGACGCTGGTCGAGAACGCGACACCCTGCGCTGCCAATCCGGCTGCATGCGCGGTACACGTCTATGCCGGCCGTGGCGCGGCAGGCAGCGGTGCCGGCAATACCACTGGCGGTGGCAGCCCGGGTAACGGCGGCAATGGCGGAAGCGGCGGAAACGGCGCTGTCGGTCCCGCGGGTGTCGGCGGAGCCACGGGAGCGACATCCGGCGGTATGAATGGCACGGGCCGTGGCGGCAATGCATCCGGCAACGGAGGTAACGGTAATGGGACTTCGGGTGGTGGCACTTCGGGTGGCGGCACTTCGGGTGGCGGTACTTCTGGTGGTACTTCTGGCGGTGGTACTTCTGGTGGCGGCACTTCGGGTGGCGGCACTTCGGGTGGCGGCACTTCGGGTGGCGGCACTTCGGGCGGCGGTACCTCGGGCGGCGGCACTTCGGGTGGTCATGGTGGTCACGGCGGTGGTGGTCATGGCAACGGTGGCGGCAATGGCAATGGCAACGGCAGTGGTGGTGCCGGCAATGGTGGGGGGAATGGCGTAGGTAACGGCGGCGGTCACGGCAGCGGCAACGGCGGCGGCAACGGTGGCGGCAACGGCGGCGGCAACGGTGGCGGCAACGGCGGCGGCAACGGCGG
>NZ_VWWG01000189.1:0-11602 GCF_011753085.1 Burkholderia sp. Tr-862 | reverse complement strand
CTTCGCGTACGCCGGACGCGAAGTCGTGCTGCTCGAACAGGGCGTCGAACGCGCGCGCGGCATCGCGACAGGCATCGACGCGACCGGCCAGCTGCTGCTCGACACGCCCGACGGCGTGCAGGCGATCGCGGCCGGCGACGTATCGCTGCGCGAAGCGCAATGAACGAGCCGCATCTGCTGATCGACGCCGGCAACAGCCGGATCAAGTGGGCGCTCGCCGACGCGCGGCGCACGCTCGTCGACACGGGCGCGTTCGGCCATACGCGCGACGGCGGCGCCGATCCCGACTGGTCGGCCCTGCCGCGTCCGCATGGCGCATGGATCTCGAACGTCGCGGGCGCCGACGTGGCCGCACGGATCGACGCGCTGCTCGACGCCCGCTGGCCGGGCCTGCCGCGCACGACGATCCGCTCGCGGCCCGCGCAATGCGGCGTGACGAACGGCTACACGACGCCCGAACAGCTCGGCAGCGATCGCTGGGCCGGCTTGATCGGCGCACGTGCGGCGTTTCCGGGCGAGCATCTTCTGATCGCGACGTTCGGCACGGCGACGACGCTCGAAGCGCTACGCGCGGACGGTCGCTTCACCGGCGGGCTGATCGCGCCGGGCTGGGCGCTGATGATGCGCGCGCTCGGCACGCACACCGCGCAGTTGCCGACCCTGACCACCGACATCGCGAGCGGGCTGCTCGCCGGCGCGCAGGCCGAGCCGTTCCAGGTTGATACGCCGCGCTCGCTGTCGGCGGGTTGCCTGTACGCGCAGGCCGGGCTGATCGAACGCGCATGGCGCGATCTCGCCGATGCGTGGCAGGCGCCCGTGCGGCTCGTGCTGGCAGGCGGGGCGGCGGACGACGTCGCGCGCGCGCTGACGCTGCCGCATACGCGGCACGACGCGCTGATCCTGTCGGGGCTTGCGTTGATCGCCGCCGACGCGGCGGCGCAGGATTGACGAAAACCGGCCGGCATCGCGCCGACCGCGTCGACGGATGCCCGGCCGCGTGCTTCGTCACGGCAAGGATGGAAAAACGGGCGCCGGTGTGTGCGCCCATGCAGGCAGCCGGCCGCCCACGCGGCTCGGCCGTCGCGAACGATCGCCGGCTGCAACGGCAACCTCTGCCATGCGGCCAGCCCGACTGAACGGTTGAACGACTGAATCACGACGAGGAGTGTCGACGATGCTGCGCTGGCTGATCGCTGTTCTCTTTCTCGCGAACCTGCTCGCGTTCGTGGCGGTGCGCGGCGTGTTCGGGCCGCCGCCGGCGGCCGGCGCACGCGAACCGGGCGTGCTGTCCCGGCAGGTGCGGCCCGATGCAGTGCACGCGATGCCGCTCGCGCAGGCGACCGATCAGCCCGTGATCGGCGGTCCGATCGCCGCGCCGGCCATCATGGCGGCGCCGCTCGCGGCATCCGCGCCCTGACGGCGCGGCGCGCGCATCAGGACTGCTGCGCGCGCACCTTCTTCAGCAGCGCGGTGGTCGAGCGGTCATGCGCGAACGGAATCGCGAGCGCACGACCACCCCAGCCGCGCACGATGGCCGATTCCGGCAGCGCGTCCATGTCGTAGTCGCCACCCTTCACGAGGATGTCCGGACGGACGGCCTCGATCAGCGACACCGGCGTCTTTTCCTCGAACTTCACGACCCAGTCGACGCTCTCCAGCGCCGCGAGCAGCGCCATCCGGTCGTCCTCGCGGTTGATCGGACGGTCGTCGCCCTTGCCGAGCATGCGCACCGACGCATCGCTGTTCACGCCGACGATCAGGCAGGCGCCGAGCGCCTTTGCATCGGCGAGATACGTGACGTGGCCACGGTGCAGGATGTCGAACACGCCGTTCGTGAACACGACGGGCGAAGGCAGCGAAGCGCGCAGGGCAACCAGGGCGTCGCGGGTGATCAGCTTGCGTTCGAAGGTAGCGGACATGATGGAGTTCGGATGGCGTGAGCGGCGCGCAGTGCGCGTCGCGACAAGACGCGGCGGCGCCGGATAATAAAAAGCCCGCCGGAGGGCCGGGCGGGCTTCATGCAGGAGTTCACTGCGACGATCGCAACCGGCGGAGCATCACGGCGGCTGCGCCGCCGCGCGGCCTCAGGCCGGTTGCGCGGCCGACGACGGGCCGCTTTCGGACTGCAGGCGGCCGGTGACTTCCTTGCGATAGCGGTTCAGCTCCTGCGCGGTCGCGAACGTGCGCTCGAACAGGATCGACAGGTTGTGCAGGATCCGGTCGACGACCTTCTTTTCCCACTCGCCGTCGAAGCGGATCTGCTCGTCGAGCCAGCGCTCGAGCCATTCCGGATCGGGCAGGCGCGACTGCACGGTGTCGCGCGGGAACAGCGCCTGGTTCACGTGCAGGTTGGTCGGGTGCAGCGGCTTCTCGGTGCGGCGCGCCGACGCCATCAGCACGCCGATCTTTGCGAACGCCGCGCGTGCGACGTCGCCGCAGTTGTTCAGCGCCTTCTTCATGTAGCGCAGGTAAGCGCCGCCATGGCGCGCTTCATCGCGCGAGATCGTTTCGTAGATGTGCTTGATGACCGGCTCGGTGTGCCAGTCGGCCGCGCAGCGATACCAGTGGTTCAGGCGGATCTCGCCGCAGAAGTGCAGCATCAGCGTCTCGAGCGGCGGCGCCGGATCGAACTGGAAGCGCACCGCGTGCAGCTCTTCCTCGGTCGGCACCATTTCCGGCCGGAACCGGCGCAGGTATTCCATCAGCACGAGCGAATGCTTCTGCTCCTCGAAGAACCACACGCTCATGAACGCGGAAAAGTCGCTGTCGTGCTGGTTGTCGCGCAGGAACATTTCCGTCGCGGGCAGCGCCGACCATTCGGTGATCGCGTTCATCTTGATCGTCTTCGCCTGCTCGTCGGTGAGCAGCGAAGCGTCGAACTTGTCCCACGGAATGTCCTTCTCCATGTCCCAGCGGACAGCTTCGAGCGACCTGTAAAGTTCCGGATAAAGCATGGTGTTCATGATGGTCCCACCCCTGTTCTGCGCAATGCGACTTCTCTAAACGTGACTGTTGCCGCGTAGGCGCGCGAGCGCGCTTTTTTGCAGCCAAGACTCTAATTTTACGCGGGAATCCAGCCGCCGGACGCAGATTCCGCATCCGGCAGCCGGGCGGCCGCGCCGCCGCTTCGAGGCATGCCGCAGCCCCGCTCCGCTCGAACGGAACCGGCCGCGCGTGCCTCATGTGGGGGCCGGCGCAGGCCGGCTCGTAGACGAGCCGGCCCCGGCGTCACACGGCTCCCGGACGGGTTACCCGTACGGCTGCCGGACGGCAGGCTGCTCGATATGGTGTATACGGCGGCGGCCATGATAGCACGCACCCATGACGGTTCCGAGACGCCGACCCGGTCGTGCGCCGCCAACGGCGGTGCGGCAATCGGTCGCGGGTGGGCGTCGCGAAAACGCAACCAATCTGTAAGGCGCATCTGCTTCAACTCCGTTTCCGGGAAGCCGACTCCCATCAGACCCGTATTTCGCCCGTTGCGATGCCGCCGTCCGGCGGCGTGCCGGTCGTCGGCGCGCTGCAGCCATCGGCCCCGGCGATCCAGTCCGCCAGCGTGTCGCGCTGCGCGCGCCCGTCGCGGTAGCCGAGCTCGATCAGCTCGCGCGTGAACGCCTCCTCGAACAGCAGGTAGCTCGCAAATGACGCGCCGGCCGGCTGGCTGCCGCCGATCGCGCCGAGCAGCCCGCGCATCGTCGCCGGCATCTCCTTCAGGTGTTTCGCGGCGATCAGCTCGATGCGCTCGGACGGCGCGATCGCGAGCACGTCCACGTGCCGCCACCCGCTGTCCACTTCGACCTGCTGCGGCAGGTGCTCGATCATCCGGTTGATGTGCTCGATGCGCTCGATGTCCGCGCCGATCGAGTCGAGAAACACGCTCGCAAGCACCTGCTGGCCGATCTGCGCGAGCGTCGGATAGCCGCGCACCCGCCCCGAACCGTTCGCGGCGGGAATCTCGGGCCGCGGATCGGCCGCGCCGATCACGAGGATCCGGTTCGCGCCGAAGTGGATCGCCGGCGACAGCGGCGCGACCTGCCGGATCGACCCGTCGCCGAAGTACTCGATCTGTCCGTCGAGCACGAGCGGCACGGCCGGGAACACGAACGGAATGGCCGACGACGCGAGCAGGTGCGACGCCGACAGGTCGACGAGCCGCGCGGTGCGCTGCGCGCGCCGCCATGCCTGGATCGGCTCGGCGGCCTGGTAGAACGTCAGATGCCGCCCGCTTGAATAGCTGAGCGCCGTGATCGAGAGCGCATGCAGCAGCCGGCTCTCGAGCATCTGCTCGATCCGGTGGAAACTCAGCTCGCGCTGCAGCAGGTGCGCGAGCGGCGCGTTGTCGAGCAGCCCGCGCGGCGAACGGCGTGCCGCCCAGCCGAAGGTCATCGCCGCGAGCCAGCGTGCGCCCGCCGCCGCGATGCCGAGCCAGTCGGTGCGATACACGTAGTCCGCGCGCAGCGGCTCCCAGAATTCGAGCAGCCGCCGCACGCCGTGCGAAAAATCGTCCGCGTGGCTCGCGATCGACGTTGCATTGATCGCACCGGCCGACGAGCCGCATACGACCGTAAATGGCACCGTATGCCGATGCGGATCAGCCTCCCGCGCGATCTCGGCCAGCGCCTTCAGCACGCCGACCTGGTAGGCGGCGCGGGCGCCGCCCCCCATCAGAACGAGCGCGAGCCGCATGATCGACCTGCCATCCGGTTCGCGTCAGGTCGAGCGCTTCGGCGGACGCGTTGCGGGCGACGAAGCGGCCGCCGCGCGTGCCACTTGGGCGCGTCGTCGCGCAGCGGCGCGCCACCGCGGCCGCGCAGGCGGCGGCGCCCGAGCAAGGCTCGATCATCGTGCTGCTCGCGACCGATGCGCCGCTCGACGCACGGCAACTGTCGCGGCTTGCACGCCGCGCGGGTGCGGGCCTGGCCCGCACCGGTTCGGTCTACGGGCACGGCAGCGGCGATATCGCGCTCGCATTTTCCACCGCATACACGATCGCGCACGACGCGTCGAGCGTCGCGCTGCCGGCCCTCGTCGCCGATGCGGCGCTCGATCCGCTGTTCATGGCCGCGGCCGAAAGCGTCGAGCATGCGATCGCCGACGCGCTGCTGCAGGCCGTGACCGTGGTCGGGCGCGACGGCCACGTGCGGCAATCGCTGCGCGACGCGGTGCCCGATCTCGAGCGCCTGTTCAACGACGACTACGAAGGACGTCATATTCCATCATGAAAATCCTGATCTCGACCGACATCGAAGGCGTCGCCGGTGTGTTCGCCGTCGAGCAGACGCGTGCCGGCAATCCGGAGTACGAACGTGCGCGCCGCTGGATGACCGCCGAGGCGAATGCGGCGATCGAAGGCGCATTCGCGGGCGGCGCGCAGGCCGTCTGGGTCAACGATTCGCATGGCGGCTTTCGCAATCTGCTGCCCGACGGGCTCGATGCACGTGCGCGCGTCGTGCTCGGCAAGCCGCGCACGCTCGGGATGATGGCGGGCCTCGAACAGCAGCCCGATCTCGTGTTCATGATCGGCTTTCACGCGAAATCGCAGACGCACGGCGTGCTCGCGCACACGATCAACAACTTCGCGTTCACGCAGGTGTGGCTGAACGGCATCGAACTCGGCGAAGCCGGGCTGTACGGCGCGTTGGCGCGTGAATACGGCGCGCACGTCGCGCTGGCCTCGGGCGACGACGTGTTCGCCGAGGAAACCCGGCCGCTGTTTCCGGACGCGCGTTTCGAGACGGTCAAGACGGCCCGCGGCGCATCGAGCGGCGACACGCTCACGCCGGCCGCGTCCTGCGCACGCATCGCGACCGCCGCGCGCGAAACGGTCGCGCATGCGCTGTCGTCCGGTTGGCGCGCAACCGCGCATCGGCCTGCGCCGGCCGCTTGCACGCTGCGCGTGCAGACGGCCGCGCTCGCCGATCTGTTCGGCATGCTGCCGACGCTCGAGCGCGTCGATGCGGTGACGTTGCGCTTTGACGGGCCGTCGGTCGAGCACGTGGTGCGCACGCTGAACAGCCTGTCGGCGATGTCGTTCATGCTGCGGTGATGCGTGCCGACCGGATGCCGTCCATGCGCGGCGCGTCACGCAGGGCCGGCGGGCGTTTCGAGCAGGAACGCTGCCATCGCTGTGACCAGCGCAACAGGGTGGGGGCCGTCCCCCACACGATGAAACGTAGTGGGCATCTCCGCTCCGATGAAGTCGCAATCCGGCCGATTGGGCCGTCGGGTCGTGCGGCCGTCCGGTCGCACAAGCGTGGAGCGGATCTCAGACCGATCGAAGGTGACCCGCCTTCGATACCAGATCATTCATGATGGAATTCCGGCCTTGAGCAATACGCTGCCAGATCCCTACGACCATATTCCCCGTAGCGTGGTCGTGACCGCCAACGACTATGCGGCGGGCACGACGTTTCCGGAGCACGCGCACGGGCGCGGGCAGTTTGCGTTCGCGTCGCGTGGCACGATCAGCGTGTCGACGCCGCACGGCCGCTGGCTGGTGCCGCCGCAGCGCGCATGCTGGGTGCCGCCCGGCGTGCGGCACGAAATGACGATGACCGGGGCGGTCACGATGCTCAACACGTTCGTGTCCGATGACGCGGCCCGGGCCGCGGGGCTGCCGGACCAGTGCGGCGTGTACGGCGTGTCGCCGCTGTTGCGGCAACTGATCGACGATGCGATCGACCTGCCGGCGATGTACGACGTCGACGGCCGGGCGGGCAAGCTGATGGCGCTGCTGGTCGCGGAAATCGCGACGATGCCGCGGCTGTCGCTGCACGCGCCGCTGCCCGCCGACGCGCGCCTCGCGAGTATCTGCCGCCATCTGTTCGCGTCGCCATCAATCGCGGCCGATCTCGATCAGGTGGCGACCCATGCGGGCGTGAGCCGGCGCACGTTTACGCGGCTGTTCCGCGCGCAGACCGGCGTAAGTTTCGCCGCGTGGCGTCAGCAGGTCTGCATGCTCGCGGCGATTACCCGCCTGAGCGACGGGCAGCCGGTGACGCGGGTCGCGTTCGAGCTCGGCTATGCGAGCGCGAGCGCCTTTACGTCGGCGTTTCGCCGCATCCTCGGCGATACGCCGAGCCGGTATCTGGAGGTTCGCCGCTAGTCGCGGCGGACGCGACGGCCGCGCACGAAAAAAACGCGCCTGCCAGGATTCGGTAAGGCGCGCTTAAAGGCACTCGGTCAGAAAAAATGCGCGTCCAGCCGGTGGGGCGGCGTTCGCGCATTGATTCATGAAAATTGCTGCCTATCCCGATTCAATTCCATCGGTGTATCGCGGATAGCAAAGCATACGCTGCATAACGCGCGAACGATATCGCGTGCCGCCAACGATTCATGTGCCGCCGCAGCATGCGTTTCAATCGCGCGTTCGACGCCGAGGTCGGAGGCCGCCAACCGAGGACATCGGCCATGGTCAGCGCGCGTGCTGCGACACAACATCGAATGTTGTCGCCCGAAAACGAAAAACCGCCGCGCGACGCGATGCCTGTCGGTATCGCGCCACACGGCGGTTCGGTGCGAGCAGCCGGCTTGCGCCGGCTCGCGCGTCACACGTCGAAGAACACGGTTTCGTCCGGCCCCTGCATGCGGATGTCGAAGCGGTACACGACGGGGCGGCCCGGCTGCGCATCGCGCTTCGCGACGAGCGTGGCACGGCGTTCGGCCGGCACCAGGTTCAGCACCGGATCGGCCGCGTTCGCCGCGGCTTCGTCGTCGAAATACACGCGGGTGAACGCGTGGGTCAGGATCCCCCGCATCATCACGGTCACGTTGATGTGCGGCGCTTCGTCGGCGGCGATGCGGCCCGGCTTCACCGTCGGGACCACGAAGCGGTACTGCGCATCGGTGCCCGTGCCGACGCGTGCGAAGCCCGTGAAGCCGGACTTCGCGATGTCGTCACGCGACGCGGGATAACGGCCCGCGCCATCCACCTGCGTGAATTCGAGCACCGCGTCGCCGACGACGTTGCCGTCGCCGTCGAACACCTGACCGACCAGCAGCACGTGCTCGCCTTCGGCGTCCGGCGTGGCGATCGTCGGCGTGAACAGGCTCTTGAGGTCGTAATCGTATTGCTGCGGGCACAGGCCGTAGGCGAAGTACGGGCCGACCGTCTGCGAAGGGGTTTGCTTCAGCGTCGTCATGGTTCAGCGCTCCATCGGGGTAGCGTCGCGGCCGCGCAGCACGATGTCGAATTCGTAGCCGAGCGCATAGCCTTCTTCGGTGATGTCCATCGAGAAGCGCGAGATCAGGCGATCGCGCGCGGCTTCCGGTGTGCCCTGGAAGATCGGGTCGTACGCGAGCAGCGGATCGCCGGGGAAGTACATCTGCGTGACGAGGCGCGAGCCGAAGTAGTCGCCGAACAGCGAGAAGTGGATGTGATTCGGGCGCCACGCGTTCGGATGGTTGCCCCACGGATAGGCGCCGGGCTTGATCGTCAGGAAGCGGTAGCGGCCTTCGTTATCGGTCAGGCAGCGGCCCGCGCCGAGGAAGTTCGGATCGAGCGGCGCGTCGTGCTGGTCGACCTTGTGCACGTAGCGGCCGGCGGCGTTCGCCTGCCATACCTCGACGAGCGTGTTGCGCACGGGCTTGCCGCCTTCGTCGAGCACGCGGCCGGTGACGACGATGCGCTCGCCGAGCGGCTCGCCGTTCTTCACGGCGTTCTTCGTCAGGTCATGGTCGAGCGCGCCGAGATCCTCGGCGCCGTAGACGGGCGCGTACTGGTCGCGCAGCTTTTCCTTCAACGGGATCATCGGGCGCGTCGGGCCGCGCTTCACCGACGAACGGTACTCGGGGTGGACATACGCGGGATGCGACGGCCAGTCGCGCGGCGTGAGGATCGTGGGGGAATCCATCGGGTGTCTCCTGACAGGTTTTTCGCGAAGGGGATGGCAAGACTTTAACCAATCCGGAAAGTTATGCAAAATGACCTTTTTTAGCGAATCGCATAACCGTTCGTTATGTTCGGCGACCCCAATGAAAATCCGCCGGACAGGCGGCCTGTCCGGCGGAAAAAGCGATCGGGCTTCGCGTCGTCGGTGACGACTCCGTGCACGGCCCTCCAGCCAGCCCGTCGCTGCATTTTTTGTGTTTCGTTGTTGTTGTTATCCGGTCTCCCCGAGCGTGCCGGTCGTTCGTTTTTCGTCGTTTGTCTTTCGTTCGTTACGGTCGGGCGGGATCGAAGACGATCCCGTCGAATTCGAGCGACAGCGTGCCGCTGCGCAGCAGCGCGGCCGGGGTCGCGGTACGCTCGGCGCCGAGCACGTCGCCCACGTAGTTCGCGCAGAACCCGCGGTGCGCGAGCAGGCTGAAGCGGCTGCCGAGCAGCGCGTCGATCCGCTGTTCGGCCAGCGTGTGCGCGGTGCGCTGCGCGTCGGCGGTCGGTGCCGCGACGCGGCGAGCCAGCGCGACGCGTCCGCCGTCGGCGCGGGCGATGAAGCGCGACAGCGGCGTGAGCTTCGTCCGTGCAAACGCGGGCTCGGCGATCAACGGTTCGTCGCCTGACGTATCGACGACGATGCCGAAGCGATCGGCCCACGTGCCTGCGTTGCCTGCCGCGTCGCGCAACGCGCCGGCCGGTACGCGGATGAACACGAGATCCCCGACGTGCGCGCCGGCGGCCAGCGTGCGCACCGTGGCGAGCGGCAGCGTGCGGTCCGTGTCGCGGGCGTCGCGCGGCGCGGTGGGATGCGGTTCGAAGGCGGTGGTGTCGGTTCGGGTGCTCATCGTGGCTCCGTCGGGCAGTGACAGGACGGAGCGGATTATGCGGACAAGTATCCAAAAGTGCTTGTATGGATGCTTGAGTAGCCTAATATCCGACCTTGAGCACCATTTTTCGATACCAACATGACCGAGACCGCCCAACTCATCGAAACGCTCAAGCGCCAGCTGAAGGCGCAGGGAATGACCTATCGCGACGTCGCGCGCGCGCTCGACGTGTCCGAGACGAGTGTGAAGCGACTGTTCGCGAGCGGCCGCTTCACGCTGGAGCGCGTCGCGGAGATCGCGCAACTGCTCGGTTATACGCTCGCCGAACTCGTGCAGGAGGCGTCGGCATCCGCGCCGCGGTTGCGCGTGCTGACCGAGCAGCAGGAGGCGCTGCTCGTGTCGGACGAGAAGCTGCTGCTCGTCGCCGTTTGCGCGGTCAATTACTGGACCGTGCAGGACATCGTGTCGGCCTATTGCCTGACGCAGGCCGAGTGCGTCAAATACCTGCTGATGCTCGACCGGATGAACGTGATCGCGCTGCTGCCGGGCGACCGGATTCGCGTGCGCGTCGCACGCGATTTCGACTGGCTGCCGGGCGGCCCGATCCGCCGTTATTTCCATGCACACGTGCTCGACGACTTTCTCGGCAGCCGTTTCGACGGCCCGGGCGAGACGATGACGTTCTCGCAAGGGATGCTGACCGACGCGGCCGCCGCGGAACTCGAGCAGGAACTGCGGCGGCTCAGCAGCAAGGCGGCGGCGCTACACGCGGAGTCGTCGTCCGCGCCGCTCGGGCAGAAGCGCGGCACGGGCCTGCTGATCGCCAAGCGGATCTGGGAGCCGACCGGATTCCACGCGCTGCGGCGCCATGCGTGACCCTGCGCCGAATGCTTGGGCCTTTCCGGAAAGTTATGCAAAATGGCACAACGTCATCACTCGCATAACCGTTCGTTATGAATAACCGTATCGCCGACGGCCGCGTCAAATTCCGGCACCTGCAGTGTTTTCTCGCGGTCGCGCAGCTGGGCGGCGTGCAGAAGGCGGCCGAAAGCCTGTCGATCACGCAGCCGGCCGTGTCGAAGACGATCGCCGAACTGGAGTCGATCCTCGGCGTGAAGCTGTTCGAGCGCGGGCGACACGGCGCGCAGCCGACCCGCGAAGCGCAGCTGTTCATCCCCCATGCGAACGCGTGCGTGCTGGCGCTGCGGCAGGGCGTCGGGCTGCTCGCGCGCGAGGGCGGAGCGGCCGCGGCGACGCTCGAGATCGGCATGCTGCCGACCGTTGCGGCCTCGCTCGCGCCCGCGCTGATGAAGGCGCTGGCCGCACGCTGGCCGCGCATCGTCGTGCGGATCGCGACGGCCGCGAACGCCGAGTTGCTGGAGCGGCTGAAGGCGGGCGCGATCGAATGCGCGATCGGGCGCCTGTCGGAGCCGGAGCGAATGATCGGGCTCGCGTTCGAGCAGCTGTACAACGAGCCGCTCGTCGCGGTGGTGCGCGCCGGGCATCCGCTGCTGGCCAGCACCGCACCGGCCGCCGAACTCGCGCGCTATCCGGTCGTGTTGCCGCCGTTCGGCACGCTGATCCGCCAGTCGGCCGAGCAACTGCTCGGCGCATGCGGCGCGCCGCCGCTGGATTCGTTCATCGAGGTGCTGTCGGTGTCGGTCGCCCGCGCACTCACGCTCGAGAACGACGCGGTCTGGTTCGTGCCGCTCTATGCGGCCGAATACGACCTGTCGGCCGGTGCGCTCGCGCGCCTGCCGCTGCCGTCCGCGGGCACCGACGAGCCGGTCGGGCTCGTGCTGCGCACCGATGCGCAACCGACGCCCGTCGCGCGGACGCTGATCGACGCCGTGCGCGAAATCGCACGGGCGCGGTTCGGCGATGCGCGAGCGCATCG
>NZ_VWWG01000188.1:0-11671 GCF_011753085.1 Burkholderia sp. Tr-862 | reverse complement strand
GGCGCGACGCTCGGCACCGACAGCGGCACCGGCGCGGCCGGCGGGGTCGGCACGACGGGCGTCGTCATCTTCATCGGCTCGCCTTGCGGCGTCGGCGCGGGTTCGGGCAGCGGCGCGACGGGTTCCTTCTCGGCCGCTTTCACGGTTGCGCGGTCGCGGCGGGCGGGATCGATCTTCAGGAAATGCTCGACGAGATTGAAGAAGCGCTCGTAGAACACGCCGGCGGGAATCGTCTCGCTCGCCGTCTTCACGAGCGCGTCGTCGCTCGAGCCGATCGGCAGCGACAGCGACCCGAACACGCTGAGCCCGACGCTGGCCGACGTATTCGACTTCTTCAGCGTGTAGCGGTCCTGCACCGCGTTCACGTACGCGATGCTCGACGTGCCGTCCGCATTCGCGTCCGCGCACACGACGTGAAACTCGATCACGACGTGCATGTCGTTGTTCGGCTGGAAATTCTTGCTGCCGTCGACCGCATCGTTGCGCGACGACGACACGACATAGCCCTGACTCAGCAGCGCGCGACGCGCGGCCTCGCAGGCCGCGTCGGATTTCGAGCGGAACGTGTGCGCATACGGGCTGCTCGTCGCGTCGAACTGCTCCTGCTGGTAGATCGGCTTGGGCGGCGACGAGCACGCCGCCAGCACGGCCGCGGCCGCGAGCGCGCACGAAACGGAAAACAGGCGAAGTCGGTTGTGCATGGCGTCTTTCAAAAGGCTCGGCGAAATGCCGGGCGGGGCGGCGGGCGCCGCCCACGCGATGCCGCGCAACGGCTGTGCCGGTGCACGGCGCTTGGCAATCTCGTATGGCCGGGGCGTCATTATAGTTTCGTTTGATGTCGCGCTTGCTTCAGCCGGCCGGCGCCGGCCGCGCGACGGCGAGCAATTGCGACACGAGCGGATGGTGTTCGCCGCGCCGCGAGCGGATCGCATGGATTTCCTCGGTCACGTCGCCCGCACGGCCGAGCCGGCGCAGCCCGCGCAACAGCGACGCGTCGTTCGCGCCGAGTTCGCTGAGCGGAAACACGCCGAGGCCGCGTGCCGCGAACACGGCCATCAGCGCGCTGTCCTCGAATTCCCCGGCCACGCGGGGCACGATCCGTTCCCGCTCCAGCCACAGGTCCAGGCGTGCGCGTAGCGCCGAATGGGCGGTCGGCAGCAGCACCGGCAGCTCGGCGAGGCAGTGCGGGAAGCGCTGCCGCGCGGCGGGCGTGACGAGCGCCGCGGGCCCGTACCAGTCGACCGGCGATGCGACGAGCCGCTCGCTCGTCACGCGCAGATTCGACCCCGAAGGCGCCCCCTGGCCGGCCAGCACGAGATCGAGGTGATGCAGGGCCAGTTCCGCGAGCAGCGCATCGTGCTCGCCCTCGTGACACAGCAGCCGAAGCGTGGGGGTGTCAAGCACCGGTGCGAGGATCGCATGCGCGGCCAGCTTCGAGATCCCGTCCGCGAGGCCGACCGCGAGCCGCACGGTCGGCTGGCTGGCCGCCGCGCGCACTTCGTCGGGGATCAGCCGGCCCATCTCGAAGATGACCTCCGCGCGCGCATACGCGGCCTGCCCGGCATCGGTCATCGTGACGCCGCGCCCGGCCGGGCGCAGCAGCTGGTGGCCCAGCGACTTCTCCAGGTCGCGCACCTGCGCGCTGATCGTCTGCACGGCCATGTCGAGCCGCTCGGCGGCGCGCGCGAAGCCGCCTTCCTTCACGACGACCCAGAAATAGTACAAATGGCGAAAATTCAGCATCGGATCGAAATTTCGGAAAAACCGAACCAAAGATCAGATTCTCGCTGATTTTTCCGAAGTCTTGGAATACCTATCATCGGGCTTTCCACATTCGAATCGGCCCTTTTCATGGACTACCTGCTGACGCTTGCCGCCGACCCCGCCGTCTGGGCCGCGCTCCTGACGCTCGTCGTGATGGAAGTCGTGCTCGGCATCGACAACCTGATCTTCATCTCGATTCTCAGCAACAAGCTGCCGGAAGCGCAGCGCGCCCGCACGCAGCGCCTGGGCATCGCGCTCGCGCTCGTGATGCGCCTCGCGCTGCTCGGCAGCGTCGCGTGGATCGCGAGCCTCACCGAACCGGTGTTCACGCTGTTCGATCACGCGTTCTCGTGGCGCGACATGATCCTGCTGTCGGGCGGCCTGTTCCTCGTGTGGAAGGCGACCACCGAGATCCATCATCACGTGTCGCACGACGGCGACGGCTCGGGTGCGTCCGGCGGCGCGGCCGGCCTGACGGTCTGGGCCGCGATTGGCCAGATCGTGATGCTCGACATCGTGTTCTCGATCGACAGCATCGTGACCGCGATCGGCATGACCGAGCACGTCCCGATCATGTTCGTCGCGGTGATCGTCGCGGTGAGCGTGATGCTGTTCGCCGCCCAGCCGCTCGCACGCTTCATCGACCGCAACCCGACCATCGTGATGCTCGCGCTGTCGTTCCTCGTCGTGATCGGCATGACGCTGATCGCGGAAGGTTTCGGTTCGCACGTGCCGAAGGGCTATATCTACGCGGCGATGGCGTTCTCGGCGTTCGTCGAGGGCATGAACATGCTGGCGCGTCGTGCGAAGGCAAAGCGCGCGGCGCGCGGCGAAGCTCACTGAGCAAGCGGGCGGGCGACGGCCCGCCCTCGATTCGGAATTCTCAATGAAAGGAGAAGCGCGATGAAATGTCCGGTCTGCAAGACGCCCGACCTGCTGATGGCCGAGCGCCAGTCGATCGAGATCGACTACTGTCCGACGTGCCGCGGCGTGTGGCTCGATCGCGGCGAACTCGACAAGCTGATCGCACGCGAAACCGGCGAGGTGCCGGCACGCCGCGACGAGCCGCCGGTGCGGCACGATGCCCACGCGCCGCGCGGGCGTGACGATGGCTGGGGGCGCGACGGCCGCCCGCACGACGACCGTCACCGGCACGACGGCCAGCGTCGCAAGAAGTCGATGTTCGACCTGTTCGATTTCGATTGAACGCGACGGCGCGCGCGTACCGCGCCGCACGTAGCAAAAAGCCCCGCCAGGTGTGATGCCTGGCGGGGCTTTGTCATGCGCGTGACGCGATGAACACGCGCCGGCGCTTACGCGTTGCCGACCGTCACGTCGATGCGGCGTGGGCGTGTTTCCTCGCGGCGCGGAATCGTCAACGTGAGCACGCCGTCGCGCAGGCTCGCATCGATTTTCGACGTGTCGAGATCGGGGCTCAGCACGAACGTGCGCACGAAGCGCGGCGCGCGGATTTCGGCATGGCGCACGCGCAGGTCGGCCGGCGTGTCGATGCGCGTGTCGGCTTCGATCGTCAGCGTATTGTCGTGCACCTTCACGTCGAGGTTCTCGCGCGGCACGCCGGGCAGGTCCGCGCGCAGCGTGACGCGCCGCGCGTCTTCGACGATATCGACGGCCGGCGTGAGCGCGGGCCGGCGCGCGGCTTCGGCGGCTGCCGCATGGAGGGCACCGGTGTGGCGTTCGGTCACGTTCTGGCTGGTATTCATGTCGTTCTCCTGAAGGTTACTGAACGGTGATCGCACGCGGCTTCGATGCCTCGCGCCGGCCGACGCGAATCAGCAGGCAGCCGTTTTCATAGCGGGCGCTGACGTTGTCGGCGTCGGCGTTCTGCGGCAGCTCGACGACGCGCCGGAACGCGCCGTGAAAGCGCTCCTGCGCGTAGGTGCGCACGTCGTCGCCGGCGTCGTGCGGCACGGGCTTGCGCTCGCCGCTGATCGTCAGCAGGTCCTTGTCGATCGATACGTCGAAGTCGGCCGCGGCCATGCCGGGGGCGAACGCGACGATCTCGATCGCGTCGTCGGTCGCGCCGACGTTCAGCGCGGGAAACGCGCTCGGCCGCACCGCGCGGATGCCGGTCGGATGCTCGCCGAACAGGCTCGCCATCTGCCGCTGCACGCGGGCGAATTCGTCGAACAGGTCGTAGCCGTGATGGATACCGCTCATGAAGGTCCTCCGGAACATGAAGTGCGAAAGACGCGACGACGCGACGCCGACGGCGTGTGCGATGCGCGGTTTTCCGCTGAGTCGAAACGGGGGCAGTGCGCGTGACGGGCACTGCCTGGCAACGGGTAATTAGAGGTCGCCGCGGCGGTTTTCAAGAGGGAAATTGCAATCGGTATCAACGCGTGACGATGCGAATCGATGCGACAATCGTCGCGCTATCCACAGACCACGGAGACGGGACGGAAATGGACATTCAACGCATCGCGATCGTTGGTGCCGGCGTGATCGGCGCGAGCTGGGCGGCTTTCTATCTGTCGCAGGGCTTCGACGTCGTCGCGACCGATCCCGCGCCGCAGGCCGACGCGCGGCTGCGCGACGCACTCGCCGCGTTTCTCGGCGAACGCGCCGCCGAACTTTCCGCACGGCTGTCGTTCGACGCGGATCTCGTGCGCGCGCTCGACGGCGTCGATTTCGTGCAGGAGAACGGGCCCGAGCGGCTCGACCTGAAGCGCGCGTTGTACCGGCAGATGGACGACGTGCTGCCCGCGCACGTGCCGATCGCGTCGAGTTCGTCGGGCCTGAAGATGTCGGAGATCCAGACCGCGTGCGACAAGCATCCGGAACGCTGCCTGATCGCGCATCCGTTCAACCCGCCGCATCTGATTCCGCTCGTCGAGCTGGTCGGCGGCGACGCGACCGACCCGGGCGTGATCGCGCGCGTGAAGGCGTTCTACGACGCGCTCGGCAAGCAGACGATCGTGCTCAACAAGGAAATGACCGGCCATGTCGCGAACCGGCTCGCGGCCGCGCTGTTTCGCGAGGTGTATCACCTGGTCGGCGAAGGTGTGGTGAGCGTCGCTGATGCGGACAAGGCCGTCGCGTGGGGCCCGGGCCTGCGCTGGGGGCTGATGGGGCAGTGCTTGACCTATCACCTCGGCGGCGGCGCGGGCGGGATCGCGCACTTCCTCGAACACCTGTCGGGGCCGATCACGACGTGGTGGGACGACCTCGGCACGCCGTCGTTCGATCCGGCCGTCGATCGCAAGCTGAATGACGAACTGCGCGCGATCCAGGGCGAGCGTTCGATGCAGGAACTGGCGGCCGAGCGCGACCGGCTGCTCGTCGAGCTGATCGACGCGCGGCGGCGCAGTTTCCTGCCCTGAGCACGGCGCGGCGCCGTGTTTCGGCCGGGCCGCAAGAGCGTAACGGGCTATTGCTGGACGGCAGTTTGCGGTGCCTGAGGTGTCTGCGCGAGCCACGCGGGCTCCGCGGCCTGCACCCGCTCGCGATTACGGGCGCGCGTTGCGGCATCGGGCGGATAGTTGCCGTCGTTGGTCGGCAGTTCGCCGTCGAGATAGGCCTGCTTCAACTGGGCGACGACGTCCGCGCGCGTCAGGCCCTGCGCGGGTGCCGCGGCATCGGTTTGCGCAAAGGCGGGGGACAGCAGTGCGGTGGCGGCGGTCGCGACGGCGAATCGCAAGACGTTCATGGTGTGCTCCGATCAAGGGGACGGGACGGTGGACGCTCGGCACACTGCCGTGCGTTCCGATGGGTCCCATTGTCGCGAGCGGGTACTGCGCGGACGCTGACGCGTTCAGGGCAAGGCTGTCAGTTGCGAGCGAATGCGGCAACGAAGCGGCCTCGGCGTGATGGCCGGGGCGCTCGCTACAGTTCGGCGGCCGCCGCGATCAGCGTCGCCTCGAGCGCGAGCGTGGAGCGTGACGCAGCCGCGGGCCGGTCGATCACGTATTCGAGTTCGCCGAGTTCGGGCAGCCCGGCGTCGAGCCGTGCGAGCCCGGCCGGAATCACGTAGCCGGCGAACGCGCTGACGCCGAGCCCCGCGCTCGCGGCCGCGCGCAGCACCGCGATGCTGCTGCTCACGACGGCGATCCGGTAAGGGCGGCCGACCGCCTCCAGCGACTCGAGCACGCGGCGGCGCGACACGCTCGGCTCCGGATGCAGCGCGAGCGGCAGCACGGCCTCGTGGCCGGTGATCCGCGAATCGGGGCCGGTGCACCAGTACAGCGGTTCGCTGCGGATCACGCGGCCGCGCCGGCTGCCCGCGACGCGCTTCGCGAACACCAGGTCGTGGCGGCCTTCGTCGAGCGCATCGAACAGGTCGCCCGACAGCCCCGTCGAGATCGCGAGCTCGACGTCCGGGTTGCGCTGCACGAAGCTCGCGAGCGCGGCCGTCAGGTGCGCGCTCGCGAAATCCTCCGACATCGCCAGCCGCACCTTGCCCGACAGCGGTGGGCCGCACACCGACGTGACGGCCTCGTCCATCAGTTCGAGAATGCGCACCGCGTAGCGGAACAGCGCGTCGCCGTGCTGCGACAGGTGCACGTTGCGCGTGTCGCGCTCGAACAGCGGCCGGTCGAGCAGTTCCTCGAGGCGGCGGATGTGCTGGCTGACGGTCGACTGCGACAGGCTCACGCGCTCGGAGGCGGCGGTGAAACTGCCGGACTGGGCGACGGCGACGAAGCTGCGCAGCAACTCGGGCGGTAAGGGACGCATTGCTAAATCCACTGAATCGGTTTCGACAACTTCATAAATGGCCGGATTTTGCGGCGCTAGTATCGGATCACGCGCCGGTGCGACCCATGCAAGGGGGCACATCGGACGCGTAGCCCGTGTCGCGCCGCCAGTTCCATCGGTCAGTCTAAGCCATCCGGCGTCCGGCCCGAAACCGCATCATCCCATCGACCACCCGAGAATGCGCTCGCACGACGAGCCGCCGGGTCGCGGCGCTCCGCCGCAGGAGACAGACTGTCCGCGCCCGGGACCGGCGTGCGGGCCTGACTCCCGCACGCGTCAGGCGCCCGTCACGAAGAGACTGGAGACGACTCATGATCATCTACGGAACCGCGCTACTGGCGTTCTGCCATCTGGCCGGGCTGTTCCTCGGCGACCTGCTGGGCACCGCGATCGGCGTGAAGACCAACGTCGGCGGCGTCGGCATCGCGATGCTGCTGCTGATCTGCCTGCGCCTGTGGCTGCACCGGCGCGGCTGGCTGCCGAAGGAGACCGAGGCGGGCGTCGGTTTCTGGGGCGCGATGTACATCCCGGTCGTCGTCGCGATGGCCGCGAACCAGAACGTCGTCGCCGCGCTGAAGGGCGGGCCGGTCGCGCTGCTGGCCGCCGTCGGCGCGGTCGGGATCTGCGCATGCTGCATCGCGGTACTCGCGCGCACCGGGCGCGACGACACGGCCTTCGCGGGCGTGCCGCAATTCGAAGAACAGTGAAGGAGGCCGCCATGTTGCAGATGCTCGAAAAAACCGTCGCCCACAACGGGCTCGTCGCGTCGTTCGCGCTGGTCGGCCTGATCATGTGGCTGTCGTCGATCGCGTCGCGCAAGCTCACGTTCGGCCGCGTACACGGCTCCGCGATCGCGATCGTGATCGGCCTGGTGCTCGCCTATGTCGGCGGCGCGTTCACCGGCGGCGAGAAGGGGCTCGCCGACGTGCGGCTGTTCGCCGGTGTCGGCCTGATGGGCGGCGCGATGCTGCGCGATTTCGCGATCGTCGCGACCGCGTTCGAAGTGCAGCCGACCGAGGCGCGCAAGGCCGGCCTCGTCGGCGTCGTGTCGCTGCTGCTCGGCACCGTGCTGCCGTTCATCGTCGGCGCGAGCATCGCGCGCGCGTTCGGCTACACCGATGCGGTCAGCATGACGACCATTGGCGCGGGCGCCGTCACCTACATCGTCGGGCCCGTCACGGGCGCGGCGATCGGCGCGAGCTCCGACGTGATCGCGCTCAGCATCGCGACGGGGCTGGTCAAGGCGATCATCGTGATGGTCGGCACGCCGGTCGCGGCCAACTTCATGGGCCTGAAGACGCCGCGCTCCGCGATGATCTTCGGCGGCCTCGCCGGCACCGTGAGCGGCGTGAGCGCGGGCCTCGCCGCGACCGACCGCCGGCTCGTGCCGTATGGCGCGCTGGTCGCGACGTTCCATACGGGCGTCGGCTGCCTGCTCGGCCCGTCGCTGCTGTTCTTCACGACGCGCGCGCTGGTCGGCGCATAGCCGACCCGCGTGCGACTTGGGCGGGCCGCGCGTGCCGCCGGTGTGCGCGATTTCCGGCGCGCCGAATCCATCGCGGCGTCCTCTGAGTCGCATTCTTCAACATCATCAATCGACGGCGGCGCCAGGCTTAGAATGCCGCTGAACCATCGAAGCAGGAGAACTGTTCATGACGGGATGGAATCACGCGCGGCAAGCGCGCGATGCACGCCTCGCGGCCGGCGCGGCGTACGCGCAGGGCAAGCGGGTCGGTGCGCGCGACACCGTCGCGCTGCTCGAAGCGGTGCTGCGCCCCGGCGACCGCGTTTGCCTCGAAGGCGACAACCAGAAACAGGCCGACCTGCTCGCGACTGCGCTCGCCGACGTCGACAGCGCGAAGATCCACGACCTGCACATGGTGCAGTCGGGCGTCGTGCTGCCCGAGCATCTCGACGTGTTCGAGCGCGGCATCGCGAAGCGTCTCGACTTCGCGTATTCGGGCCCGCAGTCGCAGCGGATCGCGAAGCTGCTGTTCGGCGGCAAGATCGCGCTCGGCGCGGTGCACACGTATCTCGAGCTGTTCGCACGCTACTTCATCGACCTCACGCCGCAGGTCGCGCTGATCGCGGCGGTCAGCGCCGATCGCGACGGCAACCTCTACACCGGCCCGAACACGGAAGACACGCCGACCGTTGTCGAGGCCACCGCGTTCAAGGACGGCATCGTGATCGCGCAGGTCGACCGCATCGTCGACAAGGTGCCGCGCGTCGACATTCCCGGCGACCGCGTGCATTTCGTCGTCGAGGCCGGCCGGCCGTTCTACGTCGAGCCGCTGTTCACGCGCGACCCGGCCGCGATCACCGAAACGCAGATCCTGACCGCGATGCTCGCGATCAAGGGCATCTACGAACCGTACGGGATCAGGCGCCTGAACCACGGGATCGGCTTCAACACGGCCGCGATCGAGCTGCTGCTGCCGACCTACGGCGCGAAGCTCGGGCTGAAGGGCAAGGTCTGCACGCACTGGGCGCTCAATCCGCACCCGACGCTGATCCCCGCGATCGAGTCGGGCTGGGTCGAGCAGATCCACTGCTTCGGTTCCGAAGTCGGGATGGACGACTACATCCGCGCGCGCTCCGACGTGTGGTTCACGGGCTCCGACGGGTCGCTGCGCTCGAACCGCGCGTTCTGCCAGACCGCGGGCCTCTATGCGTGCGACATGTTTATCGGCTCGACGCTGCAGATCGACCTCGCGGGCCATTCGTCGACGGTCACGGCCGAGCGGATCGCCGGCTTCGGCGGCGCGCCGAACATGGGCAGCGACGCGCGCGGCCGGCGTCATCCGAGCGAGCCGTGGCTGAAGGCCGGCGCGCAAGCCGACCCCGACACGCCGGCGGCGCTCAGGCGCGGCCGCAAGCTGGTCGTGCAGATCGGCGAGACGTTCGGCGACAAGAACGCGCCGATGTTCGTCGAGAAGCTCGACGCGCTGAAGCTCGCCGACAAGCTGCAGCTCGACCTCGCGCCGATCATGGTCTACGGCGACGACGTCACGCACATCGTCACCGAGGAGGGCATCGCGAACCTGCTGATGTGCCGCGACAAGGATGAACGCGAGCACGCGATCCGCGGCGTGGCCGGGTATACCGAGGTCGGCCGCGGCCGCGACCGCAGGATGGTCGAGCGGCTGCGCGAGCGCGGCGTGATCCGGCGTCCGGAGGATCTCGGCATCGATCCGCTCGACGCCGACCGCCGCTGGCTTGCCGCGCGCTCGATCAAGGATCTCGTGCACTGGTCGGGCGGCCTGTATGCGCCGCCGGCCCGGTTCCGCAACTGGTGAGGAAGAGGGCATGGAACAGTTGAACTACCGCTTCACCGCGCGCGAGCGCGCGCAGGGCGAACGGGCCACGGCGCTCGTCGGCGTGGTCGCGTCCGGCAATCTCGAGGTGCTCGTCGAGCGCGTGCTGCCGGGCAATGAATGCGAGATCGACATCCGCACCGCGGCGGTCGGTTTCGGCGCGGTGTGGCAGGCCGTCGTGTCGGACTTCGTCGAACGGCGCGTGCCGGGCGGCCTGAAGCTGTCGATCAACGACGGCGGCGCGCGGCCCGACATGGTGTCGCTGCGGCTCGCGCAGGCCGTGCGCGCGATCGAGGGGGACGCATGACGACCGACATGATCCATGACGCGCCCGCGTTCGTCGCGAATGGCGCGAGCTGGTACGAAGCGTCGGCGCGCCAGCGCGTCGACGGGCTGCTCGATGCGGGCAGCTTCACGGAATTTCTCGGGCCGGGCGAACGCGTGACGAGCCCGCACCTGCCGCTGTTCGACCTGCCGCAGCAGTTCGACGACGGGATGGTGGTCGGCCACGGCCGGCTCGACGGCAAGCCGGTGTTCGTCGCCGCGCAGGAAGGCCGCTTCATGGGCGGCGCGTTCGGCGAAGTGCACGGCGCGAAGCTCACCGGGCTGCTGCGTGCGGCGCGCGAACTCGGCACGCCGGTGCTGATCCTGTTCGATACGGGCGGCGTGCGGCTGCAGGAAGCGAACGCGGGCGAGCTCGCGATCGCCGAGATCATGCGGGCGCTCGTCGACGCGCGTGCGGCCGGCGTGCCCGTGATCGGACTGATCGGCGGGCGCGCGGGCTGCTACGGCGGCGGCGGGCTGCTCGCCGCGTGCTGCTCGGCGCTCGCGGTGTCCGAGCAGGGGCGCATCAGCGTGTCGGGCCCCGAGGTGATCGAGACCAATCGCGGTGTCGAGGAGTTCGACGCGAAGGATCGCGCGCTGATCTGGCGCACGATGGGCGGCAAGCATCGTCGGCTGATCGGCGGCGCGGATCGCTACGTGGCCGACACGCCGGACGCGTTTCGCGCGGCGGCGCTCGAGCTGCTCGAGCGTGCGCCGACATTCGATGTGGCGATGCTGCGCGCGGAGCAGACGCGTCTCGAAGCCCGCGTCGAACGGTTCGGTGGCTGCAAGGACGCGCTCGACGTGTGGCGCGCGCTCGGCGCGGACACGCCGGAAGCAATCCCGGGCATGTCCGACGACGAATTCGCGAAGCTCGCCGACCAACTGCAGGAGCCGCAGCATGACGCTCGATGAAGTCCTGACCTCGCTGTTTCCCAAAGGCCATTCGATTACGCGTAGCGGCGGCCTGCTGACGGGCCACGCGCATCTGGCCGGCACGCGCGTCGACGTGATCGGCGTGGCCGAGCGCTTGCCGTTCGGCATTGACGAAGCGCTGACGCTCGCGTCGCAGGTGCTCGACACGATCGAGCGCGGCGGCGACACGCCGATTCTCGTGCTCGTCGACAGCGACAGCCAGCGGATGAGCAAGCGCGACGAACTGCTCGGCCTGAACGAAGGGCTGTCGCATCTCGCGAAATGCCTGATGCAGGCGGAGCTCGCCGGGCACCGGACGATCGGCGTGCTGTACGGCCATACGGCCGCGGGTGCGTTCATCGCGACCGCGCTCGCGACGCGTACGCTGCTCGCGGTGCCGGGCGCCGAGCCGGAGGTGATGGACCTGCCGTCGATGTCGCGCGTGACGAAGCTGCCGATCGACGTGCTGAAGGAGATGGCGCGCTCGACGCCGGTGTTCGCGCCGGGGCTCGACAATCTCGTGAAGATGGGCGCCGTCGACGCCGTGCTCGATCCGGCCCGCGCGCTCGACGCGCAGGTCGGCGAATGGCTCGGCAGGCCGGCCGAACGCGGCGACGGTCGTGCGGCGCGCGGCC